>NZ_JBITLS010000001.1:877283-1145071 GCF_044465465.1 Nonomuraea sp. NPDC049655 | reverse complement strand
TGGCGCGTGAGGTGGGCACCGAGGGCAATCTGGGCGGCCAGGCCACGGTCCGGGGCGTGTCGGGCACCTGGAAGGACCTCACCGACAACGTCAACTCGATGGCCGACAACCTGACCAACCAGGTGCGCAGCATCGCCCAGGTCACCACGGCGGTGGCCAAGGGCGACCTGACCAGGAAGATCGACGTGGATGCCCGCGGCGAGATCCTGGAGCTGAAGACCACCATCAACACGATGGTGGACCAGCTGTCCTCGTTCGCCGCCGAGGTCACCCGCGTGGCCCGCGAGGTCGGCCGGGAGGGCAGGCTGGGCGGCCAGGCCGAGGTCGAGGGCGTCTCCGGCACCTGGAAGCGGCTGACGGAGAACGTCAACGAGCTGGCCGCCAACCTGACCCGGCAGGTGCGCGCCATCGCCGAGGTCACCAGCGCGGTCACCTCCGGCGACCTGACCCGGTCGATCACGGTCGACGCCGAGGGCGAGCTGGCCGACCTGAAGGACAACATCAACTCGATGGTCAAGTCGCTGCGCGAGACGACCAGCGCCAACGAGGAGAAGGACTGGCTCAAGTCCAACCTGGCCCGCATGTCGGGGCTGATGCAGGGCCACCGTGACCTGGCGGCCGTCGCCGAGCTGGTGATGAACGAGCTGGCCCCGCTCGTCGGCGCCCAGTACGGCGCGTTCTTCTCGGCCGAGGAGAACGAGCTCCAGCTCATCAGCGCCTACGGCTACCCGGCCGACCCGGGCAGGCCCACGAGGTTCCGGCTCGGCGAGGCGCTGGTCGGCCAGGCCGCCCGCAGCCGCAGGACGATCACGATGGCCGACGTCCCGCCCGGCTACATCACGATCTCCTCGGGGCTCGGCAGGACCGATCCGAGCTCGGTGATCGTGCTGCCGATCGTGGTCGAGGAGCAGGTTCTCGGCGTGATCGAGCTGGCCTCGGTGCAGGCGTTCACGCCGGTCCACCGGGCCTTCCTCGACCAGCTCATGGAGACCATCGGGGTCAACCTCAACACGATCGTGGCCAACGCCCGCACCGACGAGCTGCTCAAGGAGTCCCAGCGACTGGCCGTCGAGCTGCAGGCCCGGTCGGAGGAGCTGCAGCAGCAGCAGGAGGAGCTCCAGCGCTCCAACGCCGAGCTGGAGGAGAAGGCCACGCTGCTGGCCCGCCAGAACCAGGACATCGAGACCAAGAACCTGGAGATCGAGCAGGCCAGGCAGGAGCTGGAGGACCGCGCCCACCAGCTGACGCTGGCCTCGACGTACAAGAGCGAGTTCCTGGCGAACATGAGCCACGAGCTGCGCACCCCGCTCAACTCGCTGCTCATCCTGGCCCAGCTGCTGGCTCAGAACCACACGCGCAACCTGACGCCCAAGCAGGTCGAGTACGCCGGGATCATCCATTCCGCCGGCTCGGACCTGCTCCAGCTGATCAACGACATCCTCGACCTGTCCAAGGTCGAGGCGGGCAAGATGGACATCAACCCCGAATGGGTGCCGTTGCGGCAGCTGCTGGACTATGTCGAGGCCACGTTCCGGCCGATGACGTCGCAGAAGAGCCTCGACTTCCGGATCACCACCGGGCCGGGCGTGCCCGCCGACCTGCTCACCGACGACTCGCGGCTGCGTCAGGTGCTGCGCAACCTGCTGTCGAACGCGGTCAAGTTCACCGAGACCGGCGGCGTCGAGCTGCGCATCGAACCGGCCGCGCACGGCGAGCTGCCCGCCGCGGTGCGCCCGCACGCCCCCGCCATCGCGCTGCGCGTCATGGACACCGGCATCGGCATCCCCGAGCAGCAGCTCGAAGCCATCTTCGGCGCGTTCCAGCAGGCCGACGGCACCACCAGCCGCAAGTACGGCGGCACCGGCCTCGGCCTGTCCATCAGCCGCGAGATCGCCTACCTGCTCGGCGGTGCGATCACCGTCCGCAGCACGCCGGGCCAGGGCAGCGTGTTCACCCTGTACCTGCCGGTCGCCCAGCCCGGCGCCGAAGGGCACGCGCTGCCGGCGGCCGGTCAGCCGCGGCGGCTGCTGGTGATCGAGGAACGCCCGCACGGGCTGCTGTCGCTGGTGACCGAGAGCGTGGTGAGCGGCCTGGCCGGGGCGCCCGACCCGCTCGGCGGGACCGTCCAGGTGGTCGAGGCGAGGGGCGCGGAGGAGGCGGCGAACCTGCTGGCCGCCGAGCCGTGCCACTGCGTCGTGCTCGACCTCGACCTGCCCGACCGGACCGCCCACGGCCTGCTGGAGGCCATGGACGGCGACCCGCGGCTGCGCGGCGTGCCGGTGCTGGCCTACGACAACTGGCGCTCCGGCCCGTCGCGGGACGCGCGCGTCGGCGACCGGCCGCTGGAGCTGCTGTCCAGCCTCGACGAGCTGCGCGAGCGCATCGCCCTGCACCTGACCGCCGACCAGCCCGGCGACGTGCTGCCGCTGGTCAGGTCCCGGACGGTGGGGGCGGCGTCGGGCCGGGAGATCGACGACACGCTGTCCGGGCGCACGGTCCTGGTCGTGGACGACGACGCGCGCAACCTGTTCGCGCTGACCAGCATGCTGGAGATCCACGGCATCGACGTGCTGCACGCCGAGAACGGCCGCAAGGGCATCGACACCCTCACGGCCCACCCCGAGACGGACCTGATCCTGATGGACGTGATGATGCCCGAGATGGATGGCTACACGGCGATCGAGACGATCCGCGGCATGCCCGGCTACGCCGACCTGCCGATCATCGCGGTCACGGCCAAGGCCATGCCGGGCGACCAGGAGAAGTCGCTGGCGGCCGGGGCCAGCGACCACGTGACCAAACCGGTCGACGCCGACCAGCTGATCGAACGCATCCAGCACTGGATGGATCCGGCCTGACCCGGTGAGGAGTCGCGCCATGGGGAGTTCAGCCGAGGAGACGGGCCTGGCCAAGCTGGCCGCGACCGTCGAACGCCTGCGCGCCGAGCTGCACGAGGTCCGCCGCGCCGCCGACGACCGCGCGCTGGTCGAGCTGGCGAAGGGCATCCTTGTCGAACGCCTGCGCTGCGCCCCTGCGCAGGCCGCCGACCAGCTCGCCACGCTCGCGGCCAGGACCGGGCGGCCGCTGGCCGAGCTGGCGGCCGACGTCGTCAACCGGGCCGCCGACGACCCCATCGCCGACGCGTCCCTGACCGGCGCCGCCGGGCTCGACGGCGGTCCGGAGCCGTCCGCCGGGCACGCGGCGGCCGCGGTGCGGCTGCGCACGGCCGAGAGCGCCGCGCTCGGCGCCACGGACGTGCAGGCGGCGGCCCACGCCGTGCTGGAGACGGCCCTGCTGCCGATCGGCGCGACGGCGGTCGCGGTGTGGGCGGCCGGCCCGGACACGTCGCTGACGCTGGCCGGGTACGCGGGCTTCAGCGCCGAGGAGGCCGGGCTCTGGCGGCAGGTCCCGCCGGGCCTGGTCACGCCGGCCACCAGCACGCTGATCGAACGCCGCACCCTGTGGCACACCACGCAGGGGCCGCCCTCGATCGGCCGCCACCAGCTGACCGGCGGCCGCGTCACCGCGCTGGCCCGGCTGGGCGGACGGGTGCTCGGCGTCCTGGAGATCTGCTGGCCGGGCGACTGTCCCGAGCCCACGCCCAGGATGGAACGGCAGATCGAGGCGCTGGCCGACCTGTGCGCCCTGACCCTGAACTCCCCCGGGCCGCCCGCGCGCGCCGGCGCCGCCCTGGCCGAGCTGGCCGCCCTGGCCGACTCCATGTCCGACCCGGCGCTCGTCCTGGTGCCGCACCTCGACTCGCAGGGGCACATCGCCGACTTCCGCGTCCACCACGCCAACGGGTCGTCGGCGGTGCGGGCGGGCGGGCTGCTGCTGGAGGCGTACCCGTTCGCGGCCGGGGAGCTGCTGGCCAGGATCGAGCACGTGCACGCCACCGGCGAGCCGTTCCGCGCCGCCGACATGCCCTTCACCGCCGCCTCCACGGCCGAGGTGAGCATCACCCGCCACGGCGGGAGCGTGCTGCTCGTCCGGCGCGACCACGACGACCAGGCCCGCCTGCTTGAGCACGCCCAGCGTCTGGGCCGGATCGGCGGCTTCGAGGAGAACGCGCTCACCGGCGAGATCATGTGGAACGCCCAGATGTTCTCCCTGTACGGCCTGCCGCCGGACGCCCGGCCGGTCCCGCTGGAGCGCCTGCGCGACCACGTGCACCGCGACGACGAGGTGGCCGTGGGCCTCTTCCTGCGCACGGTGCTGCATCACCGGCGGCCGGCCGCGACGGCGTTCCGGCTCGAACGTCCCGACGGGGTGGCCCGCCATCTGCGCGTGGTGGCCGAGCCGGTGTTCGCCCCCGACGGCCGGCTGGCCGGGCTGCGGGGGGCCTACCAGGACGTCTCGCCCCAGCACTGGACGGAGGTCGCGCTGGCCGTGACCCGCGACCGGCTGGCCCACACCGAACGGCAGTCCGCCGCCCGTAACCGCCTGGCCCTCCAGCTCCAGCACGCCATCATGCCGCCCGCGCACGGCCGCATGGACTCCTTCGGGCTGCGCATCTCGGTCCGCTATCGTCCGGCGCAGAAGGAGGACCTGGTCGGCGGCGACTGGTACGACGCGGTCGTGCTGCCGTCGGAGTGCATCCTGCTGTCGGTGGGCGACGTGGCCGGGCACGGCGTCGAGGCCGCCACGGGCATGGTGGTGCTGCGCAACGCGCTGCGCGGCCTGGCCGCCACCGGGGCGGGCCCGGCCCGGCTGCTGAGCTGGCTCAACCTGGTCGCCCGGCACCTGGCCGACCGCATGACGGCGACCGCGATCTGCGGCCTGTACGACCCCGCCACCCGCGTCCTGCGCTGGGCCAGGGCCGGGCACCTGCCGCCGATCCTGCTGCGCGGCGCCCAGGGCACGGAGCTGCCGATGGTCAAGGGGCCGCTGCTCGGCGCGTTCGCCGACGCCGTCTACGAGGAAGGGCGCCTGCAGCTGGAGGCCGACGACACGCTGCTGCTCTACACCGACGGCCTGATCGAGCGGCGCGACCACAACCTGCGCCACGCCCAGGACCGGCTGCTGGCCGTCGCCTCGCGGACCGCCGCGACCCTCGACCACCGGCTCGACGACCTGCTCACCCACTGCAACTCCGACACCGACGACGACACCTGCCTGATCGGCGTGCACGTGCGCTGAGCCGGGCGTGCGAAGGGGCCGGGCGCCGGGTCAGGCGGCGGGTCAGGCGGCGGGCGGGAGGAGGCCGAGCCGGTCGAAGGCCGCGGCCACGCTCGGGGCCAGCGCCGCCGGGTCGTCGCCGGCGACGGCGCGGCCGGCGGTGTAGCAGGCCAGCGCGAGCTGCGGGGCCAGGGCCGCCGTCTCGGGGGTGGCGCCGTGCTCGCGCAGGACCTCGGTCATCGTCTCGGCGAAGCGGCGCTGCTTGCGCGCCGTGCGGTCGCCGAGCTCGGGATGATCGGCGATCAGCCGTTCGCGCAGGACGTAGCGGCCGGGGTCGAGGGTGGCCCTGGCGCACAGGGCGAGGGTGAGCTCGCGCACCTGGGCGAGCGCCTCGGGCAGGCCGGGCGGACGGTCGCCGCGCAGCTCGCGGTGGTGGGCGGCCAGGCCGTCGAGCCAGTCGTGCTCCCCCGCGAAGACGACCTCCTGCTTGTCGCCGAAGTAGCGGAAGAACGTGGTGCGGCCCACCTCGGCGCGCTCGGCGATGTCGGCGACCGTCACCTCGTCGTAGCCGCGCTCGGCGAAGAGCCGGTAGGCGGCCTCGATGATCTCGTCGCGGGCTCGCTGTCGCTTGCGGGCGCGCAGGGAGGGCTCGGTCACGGGCCCAGTCTAGCGGTCATGGACGGCGTCCCTTATGGTACTCAGTACCATTTGAAACTGGATTTCATTGGAGTTGTCATGCGAGCCGTGCAGATCACCGAGTTCGGCGGTCCCGAGGTCGTGCGGGTGCGGGAGGTGGACGAGCCGCGGCCCGGCCCCGGCCAGGTCGTCGTGGACGTCTCGCGCTGCGGCGTGAACTTCGCCGACACGCTGATGCGCGAGAACGCCTACCTGGCCGCGACCACGCTGCCGGTCGTCCCGGGCGGCGAGGTGGTCGGCAGGACCGCCGACGGCCGCCGCCTGGCCGCCATGCTGGAGCGCGGCGGGTACGCCGAGAAGGCCGCGATCCCGGAGGCGTCCGCCTTCCCGGTGCCCGAGGAGCTCGACGACGTCGCGGCGGTGGCCCTGCTGGCCCAGGGGCTGACCGCGTGGTGGCTGGTCCGCCACACCGGCCGGGTCCAGGCCGGGGAGAGCGTGGTCGTGCACGCGGCGGCGGGCGGCGTCGGCTCGCTGGCGGTGCAGCTCGCCAAGGCGGCGGGCGCGGGCCGGGTGATCGCCTCGGCGAGCACGCCCGCCAAGCGGGAGCTCGCCCTGTCGCTGGGCGCGGACGCCGCCGTCGACCCGGCCGCCGACGACCTCACCGCGGCGCTGCGCGCGGCCAACGGCGGCGAGCCCGTGGACGT
This sequence comes from Nonomuraea sp. NPDC049655, assembly GCF_044465465.1. Taxonomy (NCBI): domain Bacteria; kingdom Bacillati; phylum Actinomycetota; class Actinomycetes; order Streptosporangiales; family Streptosporangiaceae; genus Nonomuraea; species Nonomuraea sp. NPDC049655. The sequence goes on along the minus strand of NZ_JBITLS010000001.1, from coordinate 1,138,613 downwards.
GGTCCTGGAGATGACCGGCGGCCGGGTCACCGACCAGAGCCTGGCCGCGCTGGCGCCGTTCGGCCGGCTGGCCTTCTACGGGATGGCGGGCGGGGTGGAGCCGCAGCCGGTCTCGCCGCGCGCGCTCCAGCCCCGCTCGGCCACCGTCAGCGGCTTCTGGCTGCTCAACGCCTTCCAGCGGCCCGCCGTCCTGGCCGGGGCGTACGCGGAGATGGCGGCGCAGGTGATCGCGGGCGAGCTGCGGGTGGTCGTGGGCGGGGACCGTCCGATGTCGGAGGTGCGGCAGGTGCACGCGGAGCTCAGGGAACGGCGTACGACCGGCAAGCTCGTGCTCGACCCGCGCCGGTAGGAGCTCCTAGGAGGCGGTCAGGCGGCGGCCGAGCCGCTGCATCGGACGTTCGAGGAAACGGTAGGTCAGCCGGCTGCCCGGCAGCACGAGAGCCAGGAAGAGCACGCTGACGCCGATCTGCAGAGGCAGCGGCGACCAGCGCATCTCCCCCGCCACCTCCATCACCACGAGGAGCACCGGCAGGTGCACCAGGTAGAGGGAGTAGCTCATCAGCCCGAGCCAGGTGAGCACGGCGGGCACCCGGCGGGCCCGCCAGGCCAGACCGGCCGCGAACGTGAGCCCGGCCAGGACGACGGTCGTGCCCCACACGTCCGGCTGCACCCACCACCACCCGGCGCTGAGCGCCCAGACGGGGGCGACCGTCACCAGCGAGGCGGCCAGGGCCACCGGCCACAGGGAGCCCTGGCCGCTCTCCCACCGGCGGATCGCCGTGCCGGTGAACATGACCGCGAGGATCGCCGCGCCGAACCACGGGACGCGGCTGCTCAGCAGCAGCAGGGCCAGGGCCATGACGCCGAGCGCGCACGCCGCCACGGTGCGCAGCCGGCCGGAGACGACGCCGGCCAACCCGGCGGCGAACACCGCGAACGACATCCACGACAACCAGCCGCCGGTCAGCGGCGCCGCGCTCAGCGCGAGGCCCGCCACGACCGCGGTCACCCCGAACGCGACGGCGACCAGGCCGCGCCGGTCCCGGACGCCGGTCACGAACAGGGCGGTGACCATCAGGTAGAAGACCATCTCGTAGGAGAGCGTCCACATCGTGTTCATCACCCCGGCGACGCCGACGACGTCCAGCAGCATCGTGGCGTGCGCCGCGGCCGAGGAGGCGTCCCTGGGCACCTCGGCGCGTACCGGGATCCACCAGGACAGGGCCAGGACCACGGCGATGACGGCCAGGTAGAGCGGGTAGAGGCGGAAGGCGCGGCCGATCCAGAAGGCCCGCACGTCGCCGTGCCGTTCCAGTGACGACGGGATGATGTAGCCGCTGACCAGGAAGAACACCAGGACGCCGTACACGCCCAGGTTGAAGAAGGTCGGGCGCAGCCAGGGCATGGCCCAGGTGGTCAGGTGCTCGCCGACGACGGCGAGCGCGCCGATGCCGCGCAGGGCGTCCAGCCAGGCGAGCCTGGACGCCTCCGGACGAACGACCTGGGGGGTGCCAAAGGGAGCAGTCGTCACGCATCCCAACGTATCGGTCCCGCCGGCAACACCCGGGCTCCCCCAGGGGCAGGACGGCGGGCCGCCCAGGCGGTCCGGGTGCCGCGCACGACGAGCTCGCGGTGGCGGAGGGACTCCGGCGAGTCGGCGGAGAGCAGCCGGTCGAGGGCGGCCAGGTCGGCGGCGGCCAGGTGCCCGGCGAGCCGCGACCGGTAGCCGCTCAGCACCGCCCGCGCGTAGCGGACGGCCCCCGGCGGCGCCGGACGCACCTCGACCGGGAAGTCGCGCCGCGCGGCCACCTCGAACCCGGCCGCCGCCAGGACCGGCCCCCAGTCCGGGTACGGGTCAGGACCGCTGCCCGCCAGCGCCTCCCGGCAGCGCGCCTCCAGCGCCGCCCCGGCCTCGTCGGACAGCAGGCGCGGCATGCCGTCCATCTCGACGACCGCCAGCAGCCCGCCGGGGGGCAGCGCGGCGTGCACCTCGCGGAGCAGGCGCGCCGGGTCCTCGACGTGGTGCAGCGACGCCGCCGCCCACACCAGGTCCGGCGCGCCGAGCGGCGGCAGGGCCGCGTCCAGGTCGGTCTGGAGCAGGCGCACCCGCTCCCCCAGCCCCTGGCCGCGCGCCGCCGCGCGCAGGCGGTCGAGCATGAGCGGCGAGCGGTCGACCGCGACGATGTCGGCGGCGGGGAACCGCCGGGCCAGGGCCAGCGTGCCGGTTCCGGTGCCGGCGCCCAGGTCGGCGACCGTGCGCGGGGTGCGGTCGGCCTGCTCGCCGACCCAGGCGGTCAGCTCGTCCAGGAACGGCCCGAGCACTTCGGCGTCCAGGTCGAGCAGGTCCGCCAGGGCCGATTCGTCGCCATGGTGATGTTCGTGGTGGTGATGTCCTTCCATGGCTTCACCGTAGGGGGCTCCTGCGCGTGCGGCATACACTCTTGCCTATGACGCAAGAAGTCGACCTGGACGCCGTGGTCCGGCGGCGCATCCGCGGCCTGCGGCTGGCCCGAGGGTGGTCGCTCGACGCCCTGGCCGCGCGATGCCGGCTGAGCCCGTCCAACCTGAGCCGCATCGAGACCGGCCACCGCCGGATCGCCCTCGACCAGCTCGTCCCCATCGCGCGGGCCCTCGGCACGACGCTCGACCAGCTCGTCGAGTCCACCGAGGACGACGACGTGGTGATCCGGCCGCTGCCCTGCGACCACCCGGGGATGACCGTGTGGCTGCTGTCCCGGGAACGTTCGCTGCACGGCGTCACGGTGGCCAAGATGCGCATCACCCCCGACCGGCCGCTCGAACCGCAGGCGCATCCCGGGCGCGAGTGGTTCACCGTCCTGTCCGGGACGGCCCGCCTGGTGCTGGGCGAGCGGACCGTCCTGGTGCCGGCGGGCGACGCCGCCGAGTTCTCGACCATGACCCCGCACGCCGTCGGCGCCCACGACGGGCCCGTGGAGCTGCTCACCATCTTCGACCACGACGGCGAGCGCTCCCACCTGCACGCGGGCCAGGCGTAGGCGCGGCGGCCGTCAGGCGCAGACGCACTCACCGTGCGAACGTCGCACATACCGGCGTCCGACCGTCGGGGAACCGGCTGATTTACTTTTGCGAGGCAAAAGTAGATGCTACGGTGAAAGTACTTCTGCCGAGGAGGTCCCATGCGCGATCACGGTGACGCCCACGCCGCCCGTCAGGCGTTGCAGGCGGCCGAGGCGGCGCGGGCGGCGGCCCGTTCGCGGCCGGCCGCCCCCGGCTGGTTCGCCCCGGCGCGCGGGCTGCTGTTCGCGGTCGGTGTCGGGCTGGTGAGCGGGCCCTGGCCGGAGCACGGCGCGGTGCTGGTGGCGGGCATGGCGGTTCTGCTGGCCTTCCTGGCCGTGCACGCGGCGGTGATCAGCCGCGGCGGGGTCATCACCATGCCGGGCGGCCCGCTCCCCCGTCGGTTGATGAACCAGCTCGGCCCCGCCACCGTCTACGCTCTGGGCTGGCTCGCCGCCATCCCGTTCGGGCAGGGCGTGGGCGCGCTGTGCGCCGCCGTGCTCGGCGGGGCGGCGCTGTGGACCGTCACGGCACTGGACGGCCATGCCCGCTGACCCCCGGCTGGACGAGGTCATCCAGCATCCCACCCGGCTGACCGTCATGGCGTTCCTGTCGGGCGCGCTGGAGGCGGAGTTCGCCGCGGTCCGCGACTACGCCGAGATCTCCGACGCCAGCGTCAGCCGGATCGTCTCCGCCCTGCAGGAGGCCGGCTACGTGCACGTGCGCAAGGGTTACGTCGGCAAGCGCCCCCGCACGTGGCTCTCGCTGACCCAGGAGGGCCGCCGCGCACTGGCCGGGCACCTCGACGCGCTCCAGGCGATCGCCGAGACGGCCCGCCGGAGCGCCGCCGACCCCACCTGACCCAGGCTCGCGCAGACCTACGGGGCCCGGCTGTTCTGGGCGCCCGCAGATTCTTGACGGGAGCCCGGTCAGCCGCCGCCGGTCCCGGCCGGGCCCATGCGGCCGGTGGGCCACGGGGTCTCCGGGTGGGCCTGGCGCCAGGTCAGCAACTGGCGGTCCAGCCGCTCCCGGTCGGTGAGGCGCGGCCTGGCCGGCCGCACACCCGTACGTTCGAGCAGCTCGCTCGCGGCCTCCGCCAGCCGCAGCCGGGCTGGCGCGAGCCGGCGCCGCAGCAGGTCGGCGGTCACCGCCGCGGTCAGCACCGAGGCCGGCCACAGCGCGGCCCTGCCCAGCCCGCCGCTTCCCGCGATCTGGCCGCTCCCCTTGCGATGGTCGATGCCCGTGCTCTGGTCGCCGTCGCCATGCCGCATTCGTCAGCCTCCGGGTTCGTCTGGGGACCGTGGGCGTGCCGGAAGTTTCTGCACTCATGGCGCTACCCGGTCCTGCGTCCCTCATGCCGCCGACTTGCGAACGGCGGCGGTACACGTTTGAGTGGCCGCCGGCGGGAAAGCTGGAGACTGGCCCGCCACCCCATCCGACCCCGCCACGCGAGACGATCATGACCCTTCAGTTCGAGCTCCAGTGCCCCATCAGCACTGACCTTGCCCTCATCAGGGACCTGATCCGCGTCCACGGCCGCCACTGCGGGCTGCCCGCCGACCGGCTGGAGGACCTGGTGGTGGCGGTCAACGAGGCGGTCACCAACGTGCTGGACCACGGCGGCCGGACGGGCATGGTGACCTCCCGCGGCGGCGCCGACGGCGTGGTCGTCGAGATCCTCGACGTCGCCGGCCGGCTCACCCACGAGCACCTGGCCTCGGCCCGCCTCGACCCGACCGCCTCCCACGGGTACGGCCTGTGGGTCATCCAGCAGCTCTGCGACGAGGTCGTCCTGGAGCAGACCGGGCTCGGCTCGCTGCTGACCCTCGACCTGCGGGCCCGTCGCGGGGCCGGCCGCCTGGACGCGCGCCGCGCCGTGCCGGCCTGACCCTTCTCTCTCCGCGAAAGAAATCTCGGCGGACGACGTCCGGTTCCGTCGGTCCCGTTCGTCACCATGGTGAGACGCCGTCCGACCGAGGAGCACGAGATGAAGTACATGATGTTCGTCTGCACCGACACCGAGCCCGACACCGACCAGGAGAACCTGCCCGACGTCGAGGCGTGGGTGGCCGAGAACGACGCCCGCGGGCGGCGGGTGCGCGGCGCGGTGCTGGCGCCGGAGTCGGCCGCGACCACCGTGCGGGTGCGCCGCGGCGAGCTGGTCCTGTCCGACGGGCCGTTCGCCGAGACCAAAGAGGTGATCGTGGGCTTCGACCTGCTCGAATGCGCCGACCTCGACGAGGCGGTCGAGGTCGCCCGCAGCCACCCGATGGCCAGGCACGGACGGCTGGAGCTGCGGCCGTTCGCCGACTTCGAGCAGTGAGACGGCACCTGGAGGAGGCGGCGGCGGAGGCGTACCCGCGGATCGTCGCCGCCCTCATCCGGGTCACCGGCGACTGGACCCTCGCCGAGGACTGCGCCCAGGAGGCGCTGGCGCTGGCCGTGCGGCGGTGGCCGGAGGAGGGCGTGCCGTCCAACCCGGGCGGCTGGCTCATGACGGTGGCGCGCAACCGCGCGATCGACGCGCTGCGCCGCGTCTCGATCGAGCGCCGCAAGCTGGCCGAGGTGGCGGCGCTGGCCCTGACCGTCCAGGACGGGCCCGGGGACGGGCGGGAGGAGGAGGTCGTGGACGACCGGCTGCGGCTCGTCTTCACGTGCTGCCATCCGGCGCTGGCCCTGGAGTCGCGGGTGGCGCTGACGTTGCGGACGATCTGCGGCGTGCCCACGGCCGACCTCGCCCGCGCCTTCCTCGTCACCGAGTCGGCGATGACCCGGCGGCTGACCAGGGCGAAGCGGAAGATCGCCGAGGCGGGCATCCCGTACCGGGTGCCGCAGGGGACGGCGCTGGCCGAGCGGCTGCCCGGGGTGCTGGCCGTCCTCTATCTGCTGTTCACGCAGGGGTACGACGCCGGCGGCGAGCCCGCGTTCGCCGAGGAGGCGATCCGGCTGGCGCGGCTGCTGCGGCGGCTCATGCCGGAGCAGGAGGAGGTGACGGCGCTGCTGGCGCTGTTCCTCCTGCAGCACTCCCGCCGGGACGCCCGCCGCGACGCCGCCGGCGACCTGGTGCCCCTCGACCGGCAGGACCGCTCCCGCTGGGACCGGGCCGCGATCGGCGAGGCGCTCGCCCTGCTGGCCGCGGTCGAGGGCGGCGGCCCGTACGGGCTCCAGGCCCGCATCGCCGCCTGCCACGCCACGGCGTCCTCGCTGCCCGGCACCGACTGGTCGCGGATCGCCCGCTGCTACGACGAGCTGGCCCTGCTCCACCCCACGCCCGTGGTGGAGCTGAACCGGGCCGTCGCGCACGGGTACGCCCACGGGCCGCGGGCCGGGCTCGCGCTGCTGGAGCGCTCCCGCGCCGAGCTCGACGGCCATCCGCTGGCCATCGCCGCCGAGGCCGACCTCACCGCCCGCGACGGCGACCCGGCCCGCGCGGCGGCGCTGTTCCGGCGGGCCGCCGCCGTCGCCCACAGCGACCAGGAGCGCCGTGCCCTCCTCACCCGCGCCACCGAGACCGCGCGCGGCACGGGAGCCTGAGCGGGGACCCGCCGGCGGGGTGCCGGGGCGTGCCGGCGGGGGTCAGTCGGCGGAGTGCCGGGGGCCGGGGCGGGCGCCGCGTGCCGTGAGCCAGGTCGCCAGGTCGTCGGCGCCGGCGCGGCGGGCGGCGTCCAGCGGGGTCAGCTCGTCGTAGCCCACCCAGCCGAGGTCGCCGCCGCGCTCCAGGAGGAACGCCGCCGCCTGCGACTGCCCGCCGTGGCAGGCCGCCCACAACCCCTGCGTCACCTCCGCCCGCGACGGCGTCCCGGCCTCGAACGCCGCCGCGATCCGGTCCATGAGCCCGAGGGCCGCGGCCTCCCACAACCGGGCGGACGCGCCGCGCTCGACGAGGCGGCGGGCGGCGTCCCACTGGGCGAAGGCGCACGCGTCCGACAGCGCCGTGCCGCCGCCGATCACCGCGCCGGTGGCCTCGACGTCGGCCCCGGCGTCCAGCAGTGCGTCGAGCACGGGGACGTCGTCGCAGCTCGCAGCCCACATCAGCGGCGTCTCGGCGTGCGGGCCGGCGAAGCGGGCGTCCACCTCGGCCCCGGCCGCCACCAGCTCCCGTACCAGGGCGGGGCCGCCCGGCACGTGGCCCGGCCAGTCGGTGAGGACGTGCAGGAGGGTCCGGGACACCCCGCCCGCCTCGCCCAGCCGGACGCGGGCCAGCCCGGCATGTCCGGACAGCAGACGCCGTACGCCGTCGAGGTCGCCGAGCCGCACGGCCGCCGCCGCCGACACCGCCAGCGGGTCCGCCGCATCCAGGTAGCGCATGCACCCATTGTCACGAGCCCCGGCCCGTCCCGCCACGGATCAGCCGGAGACCGTCCCGGCCGGGCGCGGGCTAGGTTGGGCGGCATGGGCACCGAGCACGCGCACTACGTGATCGTCGACGCGGGCGGCCATCGGGTCTGGTCACGCCGGGGCGGCGCGGGCACCTTCTACGGCGACCTGCTGCGCGGCCCCGACCGGCTGGCCGCCTTCGTGCGGGAGCAGGAGCACGGCCACGCCCTCGGCTGGGGCGACGCGGTGCGCTGGCAGGCCGTGGCCGTGCTGGACGTGTCCCGCCGCCTGCTGCTGGTCCACTGCTCCCTGGAGATCCGCGGGCCCGTGTGGCGCACGTCCGTGCCGGAGATCCGGGCGTGGCTGGGCCTGCTCGCCGCGCGGTGGCCCGGCTGGACGGTGAAGTGGGCGGCCCGCGGCCTCCACGAGGTCATGGAGCACCTCGGGCTCGGCTACGACACCGTCGCCGGCCTCGACGACCCACCGGCGCCGCTGCCGCCGCAATGGGGTCAGGGCCCGGCGGAGGACGACGACCTGTCGGTGGTCGCCGACACCCTCGTGGCCGTACGGGACACCACCGGGAGGCTGTCGTTCGCCGGCTGGTGGGGCACCGGCCTGGCCCGCGTGCTGCTCGCCGGCCCCGCCGCCCTGCTGAGCCCCCAGGAGCTGGCGACGCCCTTCGCGGCGCTGGAGGCCGTCCCCTGGAACGGCGTGCACCTCGACGCCGCCGCCCGCACGCTCGACTGGTGGTCGCTGGACTGCTCGCTGCCCCCGTCGCGGCCGGCCGAGCGCTGGCCCGGCTGGCGGCTGACCTGTCATCAGGACGCCTTCGAGGAGGTGGCCGCGCTCGCCGCCCCCGAGCTCCTGCTCGACCTCGACGGCCCGGACGCCGCCCTCCGCCGCGTCACGGAGTGGTTCGGCCGCCCCGCCCGATAAATCGGTCAGAAACAAAAGGGCGGAAGACGGCCGGGCCCGTCGCATTCGCACTTGCACTTCTACGCCTTGCCCGGAGTTGACGCCATAGGGCCCCGCCGGCGCACAGCTCGCGGGGCGCCGGAAAACCGTGTGCCGAAGCCGGGAAGCGACGGCGGCGCGCACGCGGGAGCGGCGCGGACACATTGAAGCACACCTTTGAATTCATCTTCGATAAGATGCGCGCCGCCGTGGCCGCCGCCTTCCCGCGGCTGCGCCGTCCGCGTGCGCGCGCCGGGCGGCCCCGCGTCCGCCGCGACCGCCCGCCCGCCCCGCGACCTGGAACATGACCCGGGCATTCCCAGGTGAGATACGCGAGGCGGCCGCCGTGACACCCCGGGCACGCGCGGTTCCGGCCGCGTTTGAAATGCGTTTGACAGGCGGTGTGCCCGGCGAGTTCTCCGCGTTCACCGGCGCCGGGCCGAGCTAAGTTGCCCGCACGCTACTGAAGGGCGCTACAGTACGCAACAACCGTATCGAGCATGGAGTGCCACCATGGCTAAGCAGATTCAAGAGATTCTCATCGACGATGTAGACGGTGGGGAGGCTCATGAGACCGTCGTCTTTGCACTCGATGGCAGCAGCTACGAGATTGACCTTCATGAGGAGAAGGCGGACGCGCTGCGGAAAGCACTGGCGCCCTTCATCGTGAAGGCCCGTCCTGTTCGCGTGGATCGCGGTGGGCGCGGGCGCCGGGCGGCCGTCACCGGCAGCCGCGCGTTGAGCCGGGAGAAGTCTTCGGAGATCCGGCAGTGGGCCAAGGCCAACGGCCTGCCCGTCAGCGAGCGCGGCCGCATCGCCGCCTCGGTGGTCGAGAAGTACGAGGCCGCCCACTAGGACGCCCACCAGGACGACGTCAGGAGCGCGCGGGCCGGCGGAGCAGTCCGGCCAGCCTGAGCGCCGCCACGACGGCCACCGCGAGGTGCGCCGAGACCAGGGCGATCTGGTAGACCCGCTGCCCGGCTGTGAGCTCGGCGGCGTAACCGCCGTCGTAGAACCCCGACACGAAGGCCAGCACCCCGGCGACCGCCATGAGGGCGCCGATCACGTCCATGGCGAGCAGGACGCCGACCCCGCCGAGCAGTACCGGGCCGAGCGCCCGTCCGGCGGGGACAGCGGTGGTGGAAGTCGGCATGTCCGTCTCCTGTCAGAGCGGTCCGGGTGACGGCTTCCATGCTCGGCGAACGCCCTCGGCGGAGAGACCTGGGAACGACCTGTGACGGACTTGGCGCCGGCCTGTACTGCCCCGGCCGGAAGCCGTGCCGCGGTGACCGCGGGCGGGTGCGCCGCCCGCGGCCACCGGCGGGTCACTGGACGGTGATCTTGTCCACCTCGACGGTGATGCCCTTGACCTGCGGGGTCGAGGTGGCGGTCGTGATCTTGCCGACCCCCGCGCTGACCCCCTTGACCTTCATCGAGTACGTCAGGCTGCCGCCGGGCGCCCCCGGCGTGCTGGTGACGACCAGATCCTGGGTGGGCGGCCCGGAGATCTGGGCGCCGGCGGTGCCCTCGGCGTTCTCGGCGCCGACCGTCAGGCCGTAACCGGCGGGCGGCGAGCCGGGCAGGTTGCCCGGGTCGTAGGCGTAGCTGACGTCCTCCACGCCGTTGAGCCCGATCCACTGCTGGAAGACCTTCAGGTCGGTGGTGCCGTAGAGGTTCAGCCGCCACTCCACCACCAGCCAGTCGTTGACCCCGTCGGTCAGGATCGTGGCCAGGACGCCCGGCGCGGCGGTGCCGTCCAGGTCGGTCCAGTAGGGAGCGAGCACGCCGTTGGGCCGCGCCGGGTCGGGCAGCGTCTGCGGCGTCGGTGAGACGTCGTCGCCGGTGGCCCCGCCCGCGACGCTGTAGCCGTCGGAGGTGACGCCGAGCCGGGTGTAGCTGCGTCCGGCGAACTGGAAGGCGGGCACGGTGAAGTTGAGCGCCTGCTCGTCGCCGATCGGGGTGGGCGTGACGCCGAAGGCGTCCAGCGGGATGTAGCCGGCCGGTCCGGCGCCGGGCGCGATCGCCGGCCGGGCGGGCTGGGTGGCGGCCAGCGTCGCCTTGGTGGTGGCGACCTGGGTGCCGACCTTGGTCGCGCCCGTGACGCCGTTGAGGCGCAGGCGGGCGTCCAGGGTGCTGAGCGCGGTCACCTCGGCGTCCTCGTACGTGGTGTTGCGCACGGTGACGGTGCAGGTGGACTCGCCGGTGTTCCTGGCGATGGTGTCCGGGGCGCAGGTCTGCTCGACCGGCACCGCGCCCTGCTTGCGGTAGAACGCCACCGGCAGGTGCAGCGCGCGCGAGCCGCCGACCTGCTTGAGGTTGACCTGGCCGAAGTACTGGCCGTCGGGCAGTTCCGGCGCGGTGACGACGATGCTCAGCTTGGCGCTCTTGCCGGGCGCGACGGTGAACAGCGGCGGCAGCACGGCGACGGCGGCTCCGCTCACGGTGGTGCCGGAGGCGGTGAAGGTGAGCGACGAGCCGGTGGTGTTGGTGACGGTGCGCTTGGCGGTGATGACGCCGGGCATGGTGGGCGCGTTCACCGAGGGCAGGTTGAGGTCGATCCGGTTGAGCGGGTCGGTGGCCGAGGCGACGAAGCCGGCGGCGTCCTGGTCCAGGGTCAGTCCGGGGTCACCGGCCTTGGTCAGGTCGATGCGCCCGCCGCCCATGTCGAACGGGTCGGCCTGGGTGGTCCTGTCCTGCTTGGTGACCGCGGTCTTCGCCGTGGTCTCCAGGGCCGACTTGACCTGGCCGGGCGTCCAGGTGGGGTGCAGGGCGAAGACCAGCGCCGCCGAGCCGGTGACGTGCGGCGCGGACATCGAGGTGCCGGAGATGACCTGGTAGAGGTTGCCGGGCGGGCCTTCCAGCGGCGACTCGGGGGTCGGCGTCATGCCCGCCATGATGTGCTGGCCGGGCGCGGTGACGTCCGGCTTGAGGAAGTCGCCGCCGGGGCCGCGCGAGGAGAAGTGCGCCATCGCATCGCCCTGCCAGGTGGACTTGGCGCCCTGCGTGAAGGAGGCGGTGGCGCCGGGGTGGGCGGCCAGGAAGGCCAGCAGGGTGTCGGCCTCGGGCTTGTCCACGTGCACCGACGGCAGCCAGTGGGCGTCGGTGAAGACGTCGAACGGGAAGGCGTTGTAGAGGATCATCCCGGCCGCGCCGCCCTGCCTGACGTTGAAGCTCTTCAGCACGCGGTTGGGGGTGCGCTCACAGGCGACGATCTTCCCGGTGAACAGCCCGGGAGGGGCCGGGACGTCGCACGCGGCGCGCGAGTACGGCGGCGCCGAGGCCAGCACGACGGGCAGCGGCGAGGCCAGGCCCGCGGTGATGGACGCGCCCTTGATCGTCGCCGTGGCGCCGCCGCCGGACAGCGTGACCGTGGACTGGAACGTCCTGGACTGCGAGGAGGCGGCCACCGTGGTCACCCAGGGGCCGCGGTGGTCGGTGGTGCCGGCGCCGGGCCCGGAGTTGCCGGCCGAGGCCGAGACCAGCACGCCGGCCGCGTAGGCGTCGAGGAAGGCCAGCTCGACCGGGTCGCTGTAGGGGTCGCTGCCGCCGGAGACCGAGAAGTTGATCACGCGGACGCCGTCCAGGACGGCCCGCGCCACGGCCTGCGCCGAGTCGGAGGGGAAGCAGCCCTGCGCGCCGCACACCTTGTAGACCGACACCTCGGCGGCTGGGGCGATGCCGTGGATCGGGCCGCGGCTGATGCCCAGCGGGTTGGCGTCGGCGACCGGGCCGCCCGCGGAGGTGCTGGCGGTGTGCGTGCCGTGCCCGTTGGAGTCGCGGGCGCTGTCGCCGTAGACCTCGCCGCCGTAGACGGCGTTGTAGGTCTCCATGAACGGCTGGCCGCCGATCAGCTTGTTGTTGCAGGTGAACGGGTCGCTGGCGGGGGTCAGCGGGTTGTCGCCGAAGTTGCACACGCGCGGCGTGCCGTCCTTGGTGGGTCCGGGGGCGGGCAGGCCGGGGGCGGCGGCGAAGGACGGGTGCTCGGGCCAGGCGCCGGTGTCGAGCACGCCGACGATCACGCCCTTGCCCGCGGAGGAGCTGCCGCCGAGCTTGCCGTAGATGGTGTCGGCGCCGATGAACTCGGGGCTGGAGTCGGTCAGCAGCTGCTGCGGCTTGTCCTCCTGGACGGCGACCGCGCCGGGCAGCCGCAGCACGTCGGCCACCTTGTTGCCCGGGACGCGCAGGGCGATGCCGCCGTAGACGGTCCTGACGCGCTGGCCGACGACGGCTCCGGGGACCTTCTTGGCCAGCTCGCCGAGGAAGGCGTTCTCGACGTCCTGGATGTGGGTGCCGTACTTCCTGGCCTCGGCGCTTCTGGTGTCGAGGGCCTTGCCGGTGACGGCGGGGCTGGTGGCCGGCAGCCCGGCCAGCCCGCCCTGGTAGGCGGCCAGCGAGTCGTAGTCCAGCTTGACCATGACGTTGACCGGCGCGGGCGAGGTGACCTTCAGCAGCGCGGCGTCGCTCTTGGCGAGCTTGCCGGTGGGGGACTTGGCGCCCTCGACCACCTCGGCGCCGGTGAGCGGCACCGACCGCCATTTGCCGGGCGGGGCCGGCGTGGCCCGCGCCACGGCCGGGCTCATGGTCAGCACGACGCCGAGCCCGACGGCTAACGATGTCAACCGGCGTAAACGGGATGAGAACGAACGGGACAACACAAAGACCTCCTGGCCGTGGAGCTGCACGAACCCGCGGGCCCGGCCGAGGACGTCATGTCACCCCCACGCGCGCATGCCGGAGAGATCGATGACCCTCCCCGGTGGGTGACGAGCTGGACCGCCGCCCCTCCCCGTGGGCGGGGCGGGTTGGCGTCCGAACCGGAGTGTAGACAGCGATCAACTGGCCGAGAACCCCGCCGCTTTGTCACGTTCCGGCCAATTGGCCCCACCAGACGACCGTCCGCCGCAAAGCTCATATTCGTCCCTCCTCTTCGCCAGAATCCGGCAACGGTGAGCATCACCCCCAATACGGATATCTACAGTTGTCCTATGGGCGATCAACGGGACGCGGCGCCGACGTCAGCGCAGGACGGAACGAGGTAGCCCGTGGGCGGCCACGCCGACGAGGGGACCCGGCCGTACACCTCGGCGCTGGACGAGCAGCTCGCCCAGGCCGCCCGTGACACCGGCGCGCACATCGGCGCGGTGTACCTCCTGACGGGCTCCCCGCAGGTCCTGGTGATGGAGGCGGAGATCGGGCTGCCCGCGCAGCTCGTCAAGCCGTGGACCACCGTCAGGCTGGACGGCGGCGCGCCCGTGGCCGCCGCCGTGCGTCAGGGGCGGCTGGTGTGGGTGCCGACCGCGCAGGAGCTGGCCCGCCGCTTCCCGGGCACGGCCCTGGCCTTCCCGTACGCCTTCGCCTCGGCCGCCGCGCCCCTGCACAGCGACTCCCGCATGTGGGGCTCGTGGATCCTGCTCTGGCCGGAGGGGCGGCCGGCCGAGCTGAGCGGGCGGGAGCAGGAGGTCATCGCCGCCACGAGCGAGCGCCTGGCGGCCGTCCTGGAGCAGGCCGCCGACAGCGGATGTCCGCTGCGTCCGGGCGGCGAGCCGCGGGTGCTGACCCCGGTGCCGCCGCCGATGCCCGACCCGTACGAGGCCGTGGCCGCGGCCGGCTACCTGGACCGGCTGCGGGACGGCTCCGTCGCGCTCGACCTGGACGGCGTCGTCACCTTCGCCAGCCCCGCCGCCGCCGGCCTGCTCGGCACCACCGTCTCGGAGTTGCTGGGCACGCCGCTGTGGGAGACGGCGACGTGGCTGAAGGACCCGGCCTTCCAGGACCGCTGCCGGGCGGCGGTGGTCGGCCAGCAGGTCGCCTCCTGCACGGCCCGCCGGCCGGACGGCCACGAGCTGGAGTTCGTCCTGCACCCGGACCCGACGGGGGTGAGCCTGCGCATCACCCCCTCGGGGGCCGACCTGTCCGCGCAGCGGCCCGCGCGCGCCTTCATGCCGGACAACTCGGGGCTGCCGCGGGCCGACGTCTTCTACAACTTCCTGCACATGGCCTCGGCGATGACCCGGGCGCTGAACGTCAGGGAGGTCGTCGATCTCATCGCCGAGCACGTGATGCCGGTGTTCAAGGCGCAGGCCATGGCGATCATGAGGGCCGAGAGCGGCCGGATGCGGATCGTCGGCTCCCACGGCTACGTCCCCGAGGTGCTGGAGCGGTTCGACGGCCAGACGCTGGCCGCGCCCAGCCCCGCCGAGCAGGTCGTCCGGACGGGCGAGCCCGCCTTCTACGCCGACCGGGCCGAGCTGGTCCGGGCCTTCCCCGACACCGCCCAGGACGACGGGATGGCCGCCTGGGCCTTCCTGCCGCTGACCGTCTCCGACGACACCTTCGGCGTCTGCCTGCTGGCCTTCGACCACGCGCGGCCGTTCACCGCCGAGCAGTGCGCGACGCTGACCACGCTGGCCGGGCTGATGGGCCAGGCCCTGGACCGCGCGCTGCTCTACGACACCAAGGACCGGCTGGCCCACAGCCTGCAGACCTCGCTGCTGCCCGGCAGCCTGCCCGACATGCCGGGCCTGGAGGTGGCCGCCCGGTACGTGCCCGCGACCCGCGGCGTCGGCATCGGCGGCGACTTCTACGACCTGATCCGGCTCAACGAGACCACCGCCGCCGCCGTCATCGGGGACGTCCAGGGGCACAACATGACGGCCGCGGCGCTCATGGGCCAGGTGCGCACCGCCATCCACGCCCACGCCGCCGTCGGGGCCAGCCCCGGGGACGTGCTCCAGCACACCAACCGGCTGCTCATGGACCTGGACACCGACCTGTTCACCAGCTGCCTGCTCATCTACTTCGACCTGCGCCTGCGCACGCTGCGGGCGGCCAACGCCGGTCATCCCCTGCCGCTGCTGCGCCCGCCCAACATGCCGGCCGAGATCATCGACATCCCGGCGGGCCTGCTGCTCGGCATCGACGCCGACGCCGAGTACGCCACGGTGGAGGTGCCGTTCCCACCGGGCGCCGTCCTGGCCCTCTACACCGACGGGCTGGTCGAGGCGCCGGGCGTGGACCTGGACGAGGCCATCGGGACGCTGGCGGCGTATCTGACCAGCGCCCCGCGCGAGCAGCTCCAGCAGGTCGCCGGGACGCTGCTGGACCACGCCCCGCACACCGACGACATCGCGCTGCTGCTCCTGCGGCACCGGGAGAACGCCGGCTGAGACCCGCTCAGTGCGAGACGAACGTGCGGTGGTCGGCCAGGGCGAGCGCCCGGACGAAGTCGAGGAGCTTCAGCAGCCCCCGCCCGGCGAGCCGGACCGGGGCGGGACGGCGGGAGCAGTAGGCGGCCGACCACAGGGCGGGTACGTGTCGTTCCATGCGGACCAGGATGTCCTGGCGCGCACTGATCGATCCAACACATCGTCTCGCTGACGGCCATCGCTATCGTAGATGGATGGAACTGCGCCAGCTCCGCCACTTCGTCGCCGTCACCACCCACGGCAGCTTCACCGCCGCCGCGCGGGCCGAGCTGATCGTGCAGTCGGCGCTCAGCACGTCCATCCGCAAGCTCGAACGCGAGCTCGGCGCCGACCTGTTCGAGCGCACCGGACGGCGGCCGGTCCTCACCCCGGCCGGGCACGCCTTCCTGCCGGCCGCGCGGGCGCTGCTGGCCGACGCCGCGGCGGCCGCCGACGCCGTGTCCGCGGTGTCCGGGCTGGCCACCGGCCGGGTGGCGATCGGCACCATCCAGACCCTCACCAGCGTCGACCTGCCGGCCGAGCTGGCCGCCTTCCACCGTCTGCGGCCGGGCATCCAGATCTCGGTCCGCGACGCCCCGGTTGCGGGGCTGCTCGACGCGCTGCTCGCCCGCGAGCTCGACCTGGCCTACCTGGCGCTCGACGGCGCCGAGCTGCCGGCGGGGCTGGCCGTGTTCGACTCCTGGGAGGAGGAGCTGGTGCTGATGACCTCGCCCGACCACCGGCTGGCCGGCGCGGAACGGGCCCTGCTGTCGGAGCTGACGGAGGAGCCGTTCGTGGACTTCAAGGCCGGCACCGGGCTGGAGACCGCGGTGCGCCGGCTGGCCGCCGGGTGCGGGCTGCACCGGCAGATCACCTGCGAGGTCACCCAGATCCGGCTGCTGGTCGACCTGGTGCGCGCCGGGATCGGGGTGGCGATCGTCCCCCGGCGGGTGGCCGAGCAGGAGGGGCTGCCGACCGTGCGCATCCGCCAGCCCGATCCGGCCAGGACGGTCGTCCTGGCCGGCCGGGCGCCCGTTCCCACGAACCCGGCCGCCGCCGCCCTGCTGGCGCACCTCACCCGGTGACCCGGACCGGACTTGCGAGGCCCGGCCCCGGCCCCCGGCGGCGCATAACCGGTTGAACAGGCGGGGTCTTCGTGGTGGGATGGCCCGCTGTGTCAGCGATCCAGGACCTCGTGCGCCCCGACGTCTATCCGCTCTCCTCCAAATACGACCCGGAATGGGTGCTCGGGCTGGACATGGGCCCCCATCCGCTGTGGCTGCTGGAGGACCTGGCCCGCGACCTCGACCTGCGGCCCGGCATGCGGGTGCTCGACCTGGGCTCGGGCCTGGGCGCGACCTCGGTCTTCCTGGCCCGCGAGTTCGGGGTGGAGGTGGTGGCCGCCGACCTGTGGGTCGCGCCCGAGAAGGCCGCGGCCGTCTTCGCCGCGGCGGGCGTCGCGGACCGCGTCCGGGCCGTACGGGCCGAGGCGCACGCGCTGCCGTTCGAGCAGGAGTCCTTCGACGCCATCGTCAGCGTGGACGCCTTCGAGTACTTCGGCACGGCCGACTCCTACCTGCCCTACCTGGTCCGCTTCCTGCGGCCCGGCGGGCAGCTCGGCGTCGCCACGCCCGGCATGACCCGCGAGGTCCGCGACCTCGGGCACATCCCCGCCCACGTCAAGGCGCTGGTCGGCTGGGAGGCCATCGCCTGGCACACCGCCGGGTGGTGGCGCTTCCAGTGGGAGATCACCGAGCTGGTCACGGTGACGTCCGCGCGCCTGCAGGACGGCGGATGGCACGACTGGCTGCTGTGGGCCCGCGCCCGCCAGGAGACGGCGACGATCGCCATGCTCGAAGCCGACCAGGGGCAATACCTGTCCTTCGCGCTGGTCACCGCGCGCCGGAACCCGCCCGCGCCCTGACCCCGGCGCCCCCTGGAGTCTGACGTATGGGCGGGAGAGTCTCGGCCATGGCCGCGCTCCCCCGGTGTCGCGTTGACTTGTCCTCGCGCGTCCGGGACGTCGGGCGCGGGAACGAACAAGGGGACACACTGATGTCGGTTCTGCGCACCGTCGTGCTGATCGCGGCGACCATGGCGACCGGGCTCGCGGCGGGCGTCTTCGGGCTCTACTCGCACACCATCATGCGCGGTCTGGGCGCGACCGACGACCGCACGTTCGTCGGGGCGTTCCAGGCCGTCGACCGGGCGATCCTCAACCCCTGGTTCATGCTCAGCTTCGTCGGCGCGCTGGCCTTCACGGGCCTGGCGGCGGCGCTGCACCTCGGCCAGAACGTGCGCGCGGTGCTGCCCTGGATCATCGTCGCGCTGGTGCTCTACCTGGTCGCCTTCGTGCTCACGGTGGCCGTGAACGTGCCGCTCAACGACGCCATCAAGGCGGCCGGCGACCCGGACCGGATCGCCGACCTGGCCGCGGTGCGCCGCGCGTTCGACGAGGCCAAGTGGGCCGGTTACAACCTCGTCCGGACGATCACCACCACCGGCGCGTTCGCCTCGCTGTGCTGGGCCCTCGTCAAGAGCGGCCGGGTGGGCTGACCGCGCGCTCGACCAGCGCGACGCGGTCGGCCAGCGGCCCGGCGGGCACCTCGACGAGCTCGAACCCGAGGTCGCGGTAGGTCCGCTCGTGCAGGCGCTCGAAGTCCAGCGCCTCCTCGTAGCCGATCCGCCGGGCGGAGGTGGCGCGGACGAACCCCTGGTTGCGCACGAAGAACACCTTCCCGTCGTACGTCCCCCGGTCCACCACCCGCTCGACCTCGCAGGCGAGCAGGCGCGAGGCGGGAAGCCCGAGGAAGCGGCTCAGCGCCAGCGTGCAGACCGGCGAGCGGTCGAAGAAGACGGCGGCCTCGCCGCCCGCGGGGGCGGCCTCCTGGCGCCGCCGCTGGAGCCTGACCACCTCCTCGACGAAGGCGGGCTCGCGCCAGGGCTCCGCGCGGCCGAGCGCCTGGCCGAGGGCGATGACGTCCGTCGCCGCCTCCTCGACGACGCTGAACCCGTGAACCTCCAGCAGCCGCAGGACGGCCGTCTTCCCGGCGCCCGGGGTGCCGGTGAGAACGTGATTCGGCACGGCTCTTCTCCGTTTCCTCGGGGGTTGATGGCGAGCTGCGGGCGCTGATACACGGCCGATACACGGCCGAGCGCCCGGTGATACCCGGCCAAGGCCGGGCGGAGGGAAAAGGGCTCAAGAGTGGCCGAGGCGTCGCGGAGGGCGGCGCGTCCCCACGGTGAAGGAGCCCTTGATGCGTGTGCTGGTGTGCGGTCTGCTCGGTCTGGCGGTGCTGACCGGCTGCGGAGGGGCTCCGGCGGGACAGGCCGCCCCGGCGTCCGGCGGGGGCGACGCCAGGGCGGACAAGCTCCGCGAGCGGGAGACCGTCATCGCCACCTGCATGAAGCAGAAGGGCTTCGCCTACACGCCCTCGGTCAGCCGCCCGGCGACGCCCGACGCCGACCCGGCCGACTACGAGGCGATGAAGGCCGAGCGGAGCAGGAACGGCTTCGGCGTCTTCGCCGCGATCGTCTACCCCAAGCCTACCGAGACCCGGGCCCCCGACCCCAACCAGGCCACGCTCGACGGGCTCTCCGGCCCCCGGCGGGACGCCTACCAGAAGACGATGAACGAGTGCCGGGTCAGCGCCCTGCGGCAGGTCAACGGCCTGAAGGTCACCTCGCTCGCCGACTACCAGGACCAGATGAGCACCGAGATCGAGAACATCGACAAGGCGCTCGACGGCGATCCGAAGCTGGTGGAGCTGGCCGGGCCGTTCGCGGAGTGCCTGAAGTCCAAGGGCGAGCGGGTGACCTCCGCCCGGCCGCTGGCGCTGAGCGCGCGGGGGTCGGTGCTGTGGGGGGAGCAGGCCGACCGGCTCGGCAAGGCGGGCGAGGTCACGGCCGCCGCGGCCCGGCCGTACCTGGCCAAGGAGATCAGGTCGGCGCTGGCCGACCTGGAGTGCGGCAAGGACTTCTACGCGGCCTTCGTCCCGCTGCAACGGCGGCTCACCAACGAGGCGCGGGTGAAGTACGGGTTCCAAGAGCAGTGATGCGCACCCCTCGCGGCAAGTTGCTGCTCGTGCTGGTCGTGGTCTTGGCGGTCGCCGGGACCGGCTGGGGGGTGGGCGCCCGGCTGCGCTCCCCGGCCGACGAGGCGGCGGCGCGCAGGCCGCCCGTGCCGTCGCTGGTCACCGTCGAGGTCGAGCGGCGCAGGCTGGTCGCCACCGTCGTCGTCAGCGGCACGCTGGAGTACGGCTCCCCGCGTGCGGTGTCGCTGGCCGGGGTGGTGGGCGGGATGGCGGGCGGCGGCGAGGCCGTCCAGCGGGCCACCCGTGCCCCCCGGCGGGGGAAGCTCGTGGAGGGCGCGGTGCTCATGGAGGTGAACGGGCGACCGGTGTTCGTCTTCGCGGGCAGGGTGCCGATGCACCGCGGCATTGTCCCCGGCGCCGAGGGGGACGACGTCCGGCAGTTGCAGAAGGCGCTGCGCCGGCTCGGGCACCGCGTGCCGGTGACCGGCGTGTTCGACCAGGCGACCGTCGCGGCGGTGTCGCGCTTCTACGCCCGGCGCGGCTACGAGGCCCAGCAGCCCGCCCTGGAGCTGCGGCAGCGGCGCGACGAGCTGGCCCGGTCCGTGCGGACCGCGCGGGAGGTGCTGGCGACCGAGAGCAAGGCCCTCGACCAGGGCATGGACGTGCTCCCGCTGAAGCTCAGGGTGACCGGCGCCCGCCGCGACCTGAAGGAGGCCGAACAGGCGCTGAAGAGCGCGCGGGCCCAGGACCGCACGGCCGAGGACGCGGCTGGCGTCGAGGCCGCCGAGAGCGCCGTGCGGGCGGCCGAGGAGCGGCTGCTCGCGGCCGAGCAGGAGCTCGCCCAGGCCAGGGCGACGCCGACCACAGCGCCCACCACAGCGCCCACTAACGGGCCCACCACCGCGCCCACCACCGGGCCGACCGCGGCGCCCGGCTCCGCCCCCACGGCGGGGTCGCCCGCCGACACCCGCCTGCTCGAACTGCGGGTCGCCAACGCCCGCGCGGACCTGGCCGCCGCCCGGTCGGCGCTGGAACGCGCACGGACGGCGGCCGGAGCGGCGCGGGCGAAGCGGCTGGCCGGACTGGAGAAGGCCGTACGGGCGGCGCGGGAGTCCGTGGCCGTCGCCGAGCAGGCGCTGCGGCAGGCCAGGCAGCTCTCCCCCGCCAGGCTGAAGGTGGCCAACGCGCGCAGCGACCTGGCCGCGGCGCGGGCGTTGCTGGCCGAGTTCTCCCGCACCTACGGCACCACCGTGCCGCCCGGCGAGATCGTCTTCCTGCCCAGGCTGCCCGTCCGCCTGCACAAGCCGGCCGTCAAGGCGGGCGAGCCGGTGGACAAGGCGGTCGCCACGGTCACCGGCGCCGGCTTCGTGGTGTCCGGCTCGGTGGACGCGGCCGAGGCCGAACGGGTGAAGGCGGGGCTGGCCGCGAGCATCGAGACCGACTCCGGCACGACCGTCCCCGGCACGGTGACCGCCGTCGCGGGACGTGACGCGAAGGGCGCCGTCCCGGTGACGGTCACGCCCGCCTCCGCGAAGGGACTGCGCGCGCTCGCCGGGCAGCCTGTCACAGTCCGCGTGACCATCGGCGCCACCGGCGGGGAGGTGCTCGTGGTCCCCGTGGCGGCGGTCGTCACCGCGGCGGACGGCCGGGCCAGGGTGCGGGTGGAGACCGCGCCCGGCCGGACCGAGGAGGTGCAGGTGCGCACCGGCCTGTCCGCCGACGGGGCCGTGGAGGTGACCGGCGACCTCCAGCCGGGCGAGCGGGTGGTGGTCAACAGTGGCTGAGCCGGTCATCCACCTCCGCGAGCTGACCAAGGAGTTCCCCGGCGATCCGCCCGTCCGCGCGCTGTCGTCGGTCGACCTGCGGGTCGAGCGGGCGGACTACGTGGCGGTCGTCGGCCCGTCGGGGTCGGGGAAGTCCACCCTGCTCAACACCCTGGGCCTGCTCGACCGGCCGACCCGCGGCAGCTACCGGCTCGACGGCATCGAGACCACCACGCTGAGGGAGGGGGCGCGCACCGCCGTCCGCGGCGGCCGGATCGGCTTCGTCTTCCAGTCCTTCCACCTGCTGCCGCACCGCAGCGTCCTGGAGAACGTCATGCTGGCCGAGGTCTACGGCACCGCCCCGCGCGCCGGACGGCGGGACCGCGCCGTGCGCGCCCTCGATCGCGTACGCCTGTCGCACCGGGTGGACTTCCTGCCCGGCAGGCTGTCCGGCGGCGAGCGGCAGCGCGCCGCCATCGCCCGCGCCCTGCTGGGCGAGCCGTCGCTGCTGCTGTGCGACGAGCCCACCGGCAACCTCGACAGCAGGAACACCGGCGCGGTGCTCGACCTGTTCGACGAACTGCGCGCCCAAGGGATGACCATCGTCGTCATCACCCACGAGACCGAGGTGAGCGACCGGGCCGGACGCCGGGTCCGCATCACCGACGGCGTCCTCACGGAGGAGTAGACGTGCACCCGCGCGACCTGCTGACCGAGGCCGTGGCGGGCCTGCTGGCCCGCCCGGTGCGCTCGGCCCTGACCACGCTGGGCACCGTGCTCGGCATCACCACGCTCGTGGTGACCCTGGGCGTCGCCGCGACGGCCGGCAACCAGATCGTCGGCCGCTTCGACGAGCTGACCGCCACCTCCGTCACGGTCGAGGTCCCGGCGCACCCGTTCCCGCTGGTCGGATGGGCCGACGTGAGCCGGGTGACCCGGCTGCGCGGGGTGGTCGCGGCCGCCGCGCTCGCCGAGTCCGACCGCAGCGCCAACCTCGTCGTCCGCTCCAACGACGTCGTGGACCCGGCCCGCGTCACCGACCAGACGCTGACCGTGGTCTCCAGCAGCCCCGGCCTGCCCGCGGCGGTCAAGGGCAGGATGATCGAGGGCCGCTACTTCGACGCCGGGCACGTCGCCCGGGGTGACCGGGTCGTCGTGCTGGGCCAGCAGGCGGCCCGGCTGCTCGGCATCACCGGGCTGGACCGGGCTCCGGCCGTGTTCATCGGCACCCGGGCGTACACCGTGATCGGGGTGCTCGGGGATCTCCGGCGGGAGAGGAGCCTGGCGAGCGCGGTCATCCTGCCGCCGACGGCCGGTCGGCCCTACGGCCTGGGCACCGTGACCCGCGTCCTGGTCGACACCGCGCTCGGGGCCGCCGAGCTGATCGCCCGGCAGGCGCCGGCGGCGCTCAGCCCCGGCAACGAGGCCCTGCTCCAGGTCATCTCGCCGCCCAGCCCCACCAGGGCCCGCGACGCGGTGGAGGGCGACGTCAACGCCCTGTTCCTGATCCTCGGGCTGGTCTCGCTGGTCGTCGGCGCGGTCGGCATCGCCAACGTCACACTGGTGACCGTCATGGAACGCGTCGCCGAGATCGGGCTGCGCCGGGCGCTGGGCGCGGCGCGCCGCCACATCGCGGCGCAGTTCCTGCTGGAGTCCACGCTGACCGGGTTGATCGGCGGCGTGCTGGGCGCGTCCGCAGGGATCCTGGTGATCGTCGGGGTCTGCGCGGTCAAGCAGTGGACGCCCGTCCTCGACGTCGGGCAGGCCGTCCTGGCGCCAGTGGCCGGGGCCGTCGTCGGGCTGCTGGCGGGCCTGTATCCGGCCCTGCGCGCCGCCCGGATGGAACCGGTCAATGCACTTCGCTAGGTATGGTGCGATTTCATGACATCCCTGCTGCTCGTCGAGGACGACACCGTGATCCGCACGTCGCTGGGCATGGCCCTGGAACGGTACGGCTACCAGGTGACCACGGCGGCCGACGGGCTCGACGGGCTGGAGGCCGCCCGTACGGGCGATCACGACCTGCTGCTGCTGGACGTGATGCTGCCCGGCCTCGACGGCATCAGCGTGTGCCGCAGCATCAGGGAGACCAGCCAGGTGCCGATCCTGATGATGTCGGCCCGCGGCGACGGGCTGGACATCGTGGCCGGGCTGGAGGGCGGCGCCGACGACTACGTGGTCAAGCCGGTGGACCTGCCGGTGCTGGTGGCCAGGATCCGGTCGCTGCTGCGCCGGGCCACCTTCGCGCGTACGCCGGCCGCCGGGCCCGAGGCCGGGGCGGCCGTGCTGGAGTTCGGGGACCTGAGCGTGGACACCGGCGCGCTGGAGGTGCGCCGGGCCGGCCGGCGCGTCGAGCTGTCGCCGACCGAGCTGCGGCTGCTGCTGGAGTTCGCCGCCCATCCCGGCATCGTGCTGGAACGGGCGACGCTGCTGCGCAACGTGTGGGACTACGGATGGGACGGCGACAGCCGCGTGGTCGACCTGTGCGTGCAGCGGCTGCGCAGGAAGATCGGCGCCGAGCGCGTCGAGACCGTGCGCGGGTTCGGCTACAAGCTGGCCGTCACGTGAATCCGGCCTCGCTGCGCTGGAAGATCGCCGCACTCGTCACGCTCGCCGCGACCGTCGTCGCCGCCGTGGTGGGGCTGCTGGTGCACCGGGCGACCTGGCAGCGGGCGCTCGACCTCGGCCAGGCTCAGGCCGAGGTGGCCCTGGAGGAGTCGCTGGCCGCCGGGACCGCCGAGGACGTGGTGTCCGTCGCCGAGCTCCCCGACGCCCTGGCCGACCGGCTGCGGCCCGGCCGGCGGGTGGTCTGGTACGGGCTCGACCACCGGGACGAGCCGTGGATGTGGGCGGTCCAGCCGTACGGCGACGGCGAGGTGATGAGCGCGCAGATCGCGATGGGCTCCGAAGTGCTCGGCCTCCAGGCGCTCGACCGGAACATGGCCAAGGCGGGGCTGCTCGCCCTGGCCGGGGTGGTGCCGCTGTCGGTGCTGGCGGCCGAGCTGCCCAACCGGCGGCTGCGGCGGGTCGCGCGCACCGCCCGCAGGATCGCCGGGGGCGACCTGGCGGCCCGGACGGACGCCCGCGGCCGGGACGAGATCGCCCGCATCTCCGCCGCCGTGGACTCGATGGCGGCGAGCCTGCAGCACCGGCTGCTGGCCGAGCAGCGGTTCACCGCCGACGTCGCGCACGACCTGCGCACCCCGCTGATGGGCCTGGTCGCCGTGGTCGAGCTGCTGGACGAGGGCGAGGTCACCGATCTGGTGCGGGACCGGGTCCGGGTGCTGCGGACGCTGGTGGAGGACCTGCTGGAGGTGTCCCGGCTGGACGCCGGGGCCGAGGTCGCCGAGCGGGTGCGCGTGCCGCTGGCCGGGCTGGCCGCGGAGTCGGCGTCCCGGGTGGGGGTCGAGGCGCGGGTGCTGGCCGACGGGGACCCGGTGGCCGAGACCGATCCGCGGCGGCTCGACCGGATCCTGGCCAACCTCGTGCTCAACGCCCATCGGCACGGCGCGGCGCCGGTGGAGATCGCGGTCGGCGACCACGTGATCGAGGTGCGCGACCGGGGGCCGGGGTTCCCGCCGGAGCTGCTGGCCGACGGGCCGCGCCGGTTCCGCACGGGCGCCGCCGAGCGGGGCCGCGGGCACGGCCTGGGACTGACGATCGCGCTGGGCCAGGCCCGGGTCATCGGCGCCGAGCTGACCCTGGCCAACGCCCCGGACGGCGGCGCGGTCGCCGTCCTCCGCCTCCCGGCGGGTTGATGCCGGGCTGATACACGGCTGAGCGCGGACGGATGCGCGGCCACGGCCGTACGGACACGGCGGTCGCGCAACCTGGCCGGTATGCGACGTTCCTTGATGTTTCTGCTGCTGGCGGGTGTTCTGTCGGGCTGTGCCGGGGCTCCCCCGGTCACCGGGGACGCGTCCCTGCCGTGGCCGCGGGAGGGGCAGGCGGCGGTCGAGGTGGCCGACGTGGGCAGCCTGGGCGTCAGCGGCGACCCGCGGCCGGTGCCGATCGCCAGCGTGACGAAGGTGATGACCGCCTACGTGATCCTGCGCCGCCACCCGCTGCGGCCCGGCGACGACGGCCCGCCGATCACCGTGGACCGCACGGCGGCCGAGGAGTCGTTGTCGCGGCTGGAGTCGACCGTCCCGCTCGTCCAGGGCCGGACGGTACGGCTGCGGCGGCTGCTGGAGCTGATGATGGTGCCCTCGGGCAACAACGTGGCCCGGCTCCTGGCCCGCTGGGACGCCGGCTCCCAGGAGCGTTTCGTGGCCCGGATGAACGCCGCCGCACGACGTCTGGGCATGGCGGACACCACGTACACGGGGGCCAGCGGCAACGAGGACACCACCGTCAGCACCGCCGCCGACCAGCTCAGGCTGGCCAGGGCGGCGATGGGCGACCCGGTGCTGCGGGCGGTGGTGGCGCAGACCGACACGTCCGTCCCGGGGGACGCCCGGCGGCTGCACAACACCAACACGCTGCTGAACAGGCACGGCGTCATCGGCATCAAGACCGGCTCGGGCACGGCCGCGGGCGGCAACCTGATGTGGGCCTCGCGCGTACGGGGCCATCTGGTGCTCGGCGTCATCCTCGGCCAGGCCGCGCACACCGACCCGGCCGCCGCCAAGGCGGCGGCGCTGGAGGCGGGCGGGCGGATGAGCGCGGCGGTCGAGCGGTGGCTGCTCGACCGGTCGCGATGACGTGACCAGGCCGGGATCAGCAGTTCAGGCCGCTGACGATGCCCAGCTGGGGGGTCGGGTTGACGACCGCGCAGCCGTAGGTGCCGGACGGGATGGTGATCGACCCGGCTCCCGACCCCTCCCCGGTGCAGCCGGAACCCAGGATGTGGTAGCCCACGACGCTGCCCAGGTAGGTGCGGGAGCCGCCGGAGCAGACCCACGAGCCCATCGCGTGCGCGGACGACGCGGGCAGGGACGCCCCGGCGAGGGCGAGGGCCGAGATGACGGCGAGCCGTCGCGCCAGCGTGATCATGAGATTCCCTCTCCTCCGAAGGGACGGCGGCATCTCTTCCCTGCCCCGCGACCCGCCGCGCGCCACCCGGGAACGCTGTCCACTATCGGACGCGAGCCCCCGTCAGGGACGGTCCTTCGAGGCCCTGGGCAGAGCGAGCACGGCCACCGCCCCGGCGGTCACGAGGCCGGCGCACGCCCAGAACGCCAGGGCGTGCCCGGAGGCCGGCGCCCCGGTGGGGGCCGCGGCCAGGGTGGTCAGCGCGGCCAGCCCGAGGGAGCCGCCGACCTGGCGGGCGGAGTTGAGGATGCCGGAGACCAGCCCCGCCTCGCCAGGGGCGGCGCCGGCCGTGGCGGTCATCGCGATCGGGGCCGAGGTGAGCCCCAGCCCGCCGGTGACGAGCACGCCCGGCAGCACGATCCCGGCGAGCAGGCCGCTCTCCGGCGTGACGACGGCCTGCCAGGCGAACCCCGCCGCCGAGACCAGCGCGCCCGTGGCCAGCAGCGGACGCAGCCCGACGCGGCCGGCCAGCCACGGCGTGGCCTTGGCGGCGACGACGACGGCGAGGGTGTGCGGCAGGAACGCCAGGCCCGCCTGGAGCGCGCTGTAGCGCAGCACCTGCTGCATGTGGAGCGACAAGAAGTACCAGAGCGCGAAGCCCGCGGCCCCCAGCAGGAACTGCACGAGGAGCGCGCCGGACACCGAGCGGGCCCGGAAGATCCGCAGCGGCATCAGCGGCGCCCGCGCGAACCGGGCCTGCACCAGGACGAACACGCCCAGCGCCAGCACGCCCGCGCCCATCGGGACCAGCGCGCGCGCCGAACCCCAGCCGTGCGCGGGGGTCTGCAGCACGCCCAGCTCCAGCGCCGACAGCCCGGCCGTCACCGTGATCGCGCCGGTCAGGTCGAGCCCGCGGGCGCCGGTGTCGCGGCTCTCGGCGAGCAGGCGCAGCGCGGCGATGACCGCGACGGCCCCGATCGGCGCGTTGATCAGCAGGATCCAGCGCCAGGACAGGTGGTCGGTGAGCAGCCCGCCGGCCAGCGATCCCGCCGCCCCGCCGACCGCCCCGACCGCGCCCCAGGTGGCGATGGCCCTGGCCCGCGCCGGCCCGGCGGGGATCGTGGTGGTGAGGATGGTCAGCGTGGCCGGGGCGACCACGGCCGCGCCGAGCCCCTGGCACGCCCGCGCGGCGATCAGCAGCTCGGGCGTGGTGGCGAGCCCGCCGGCCAGGCCGGCGACCGCGAACACGGCCAGGCCCGCGACGAAGGCGCGCCTGCGGCCGTAGAGGTCGGCCGCCCGGCCGCCCAGCAGCAGGAACCCGGCGAAGGTGAGGAGGTAGCCGTTGACCACCCATTGCAGCCCCTCGGCGCCCAGGCGGAGGTCGGACTCCATGGCGGGCAGCGCGACGTTCACGATCGACACGTCGAGGACCATCATGAACTGCGCCAGGCAGACCAGGGCGACGATCGGCCAGAGGGGGCCGGGCGGCCGGGCGGCGCTCCGCCCGGCCGGTGGCGCGTCCGCGGTGTTCGTCATGATCGGAGATCTCGTGGAGGGGGCCCGCGGGGTCACACGACGGCGACGGCGTCGACCTCGACGAGGCATCCCGGGTTCAGGCCGGCCACGACGTGCACCGTGATGGCGGGCGGCGGGTCGGCCCGGTTCCACACCTCCTGGAAGGCGGCCACTCCCTCGTCGAACGTGTGACCGTCCAGCACGGCGATGCGCCAGTGCACGACGTTCGCCAGGCTCGCCCCCTCGCTCTCCAGGATCGTCCTGAGGTTGCGGAACACCTGCCTGGCCTGCTCCCCCACCGTGGGGCCGACGACCTTGCCGTCGGGGCCGACGCCGTTCTGGCCGCCGATGTAGATGGTCTTGGCCGGCTGCTCGACCACGACGGCCTGGCTGAAGGCCGGGCTGCGGTGCAGCCCCTCGGGGTTGATGTGCCGTACGCCCATGTTCTCTCTCCTCGCGTTCTGAAACCGGTTAAAGAGGTTTCGTTGCGACACCAGTTATAGTGGTGTCATGCGAGTGAACGCAACCGGACGGGTGCTGCACGATCCCAAGGGCGGGTCGTTCCGGTTCGACGCCGGCGCCCTCTGCCTCGACTTCGCCCACACCGGCGGCGAGGGGCAATATGCGATCTTCGAGACCCTGCACGAGCCCGCCGACCTGGCCGAATGGCTGGCCCAGCCCCCGCTGACGGCGGTCATGACGGCCCCCGTGACCGTCGGCGAGCTCGCCGACGCCAAGGCCCTGCGCCAGGCGATCTGGGACGCGGCCCACGCCCAGGCGGCGCGCCGCCCCCTGCCCGCCGGGGCGATCACGGTCATCAACCGGGCCGCGACGGCCCCGCCCCTGGTCCCCGAACTCGCCGCCGACGGCGTCACCGCCGGATGGGCGTCACCGGTGCGGGCCGCCCAGGCGCTGTCCGCCATGGCGCGGGAGATGATCGAACTGCTGTCCGGGCCGCTCGCCGAACGTATCCGCGAGTGCGCGAGCGACAACTGCCCGCTGGTGTTCGTCGACACCTCGCGTCCCGGCGCCCGCCGCTGGTGCGCGATGGAACGCTGCGGCAACCGCCACAAACTCCGCGCCCTGCGCGCCCGCCAGGCCCTGGAGCCGTGACGGACTAAGGCCGGTCGAGGCTCGACAGGCCGTCGACCGCGACCTCGATCCCGCGCCGCCCGGCGGCCAGGACGTCGTCCTCCGAGCCGCCCTGCTCCTGGGCGACCATGCCGGCCACGGCCAGCGCGCCCATGAAGCTGCCGACCGCCGCCCCCGCCGACACCGGGTCGAGCCCCGGATAGACCTCGCACAGCGCCCTGGCCAGCCGGGGCTGGGTCTCCATCATGAGCGTCAGGCCGCGGGCGCGCAGCGCGGGCTCGGCGACCATCAGCCGCGCCCGCAGCGGCGACAGCGCGAAGCCGAGCTCGTCGTCCTCGGCCAGGCTGCGCACCATGGCCTCGAACATCCGGCTCAGCAGCTCCCCCAGCGGCTCTCCCGGCCGCCGCCCGGCGATCGCCTCCAGCATCACCCGCTCGCGCTCGCCCGCCTGGAGGAAGAGCACGTCCTCCTTGCTCGCGAAGTACGCGAAGAAGGTGCGAGGCGCGACGTCGGCCGCCGCGGCGATGTCGGCGACCGTGGTCTGCTCGTACCCCCGCTCGGCGAACAGCCGGACGGCCGCCTCCAGCAGCGCGCGGCGGGTGCGGGCCTTCTTGCGTTCGCGATGACCTTCCACGGCGCCACCTTACTGCACGCCCTGCTTTTATGCATAGGTTGCAAATTCGCAGTCTCTGCGGTTTTCTGAATGCATGGACATCCTTCAGAGCCTGCCGCTCGACCGCGAGGACCCGTTCGAGCCGCCCGCCGAGCTCGCCCGGCTGCACGGCCCGCTGCACCGCATGATCTACGCCGACGGCCGCCCCGGCTGGCTGGTCACCGGCCACGCCGAGGCCCGCGCGGTGCTCGACGACCCGCGCTTCAGCAACACCTCCCAGGGCGCCGCGCCGCCGATCAAGGAGCTGGCGCCGCCCGAGGGCCTGGCCGACCTGGTGGTCCCGCCGGGCTTCTTCATCGCCATGGACGACCCCGAGCACTCCCGCTACCGGCGGCTGCTCACCGGCCGCTTCAGCATGCGCAGGATGCGGCTCCTGGAGCCCAGGATCCAGGAGATCGTCGACGGCCGGCTCGACGAGATGGCCGCGGCCGGAGCGCCCGCCGACCTGGTCGGCGCGTTCGCGCTGCCGATCCCGTCGCTGGTGATCTGCGAGCTGCTCGGCGTGCCGTACGACGAGCGCGCGCGCTTCCAGGACACCACCGCGCGCGCGGTGAACCTGGACAACTCCGCCGAGGAACGCGGCGCGGCGGGCGCCGAGCTGATGGGCTACCTGTCCGAGCTGGTCACCCGCAAGCGGGCCGAGCCTGCCCAGGACCTGCTCGGCGAGCTGGTCTCCGGCGGCGAGCTGAACCACGAGGAGCTGACCGGGGTGGCCACCCTGCTGCTGACCGCCGGCCACGAGACCACCGCGAACATGCTGGCCCTCGGCGCGTTCCTGCTGCTGAGCCGTCCGGAGCAGGCGGAGCTGGTGCGCACCGACCCAGGCGTGGCGGCGACCGCCGTCGAGGAGCTGATGCGCTACCTCAGCATCGTGCACATCGGCCCGATCCGGGTCGCGCGGGCCGACGTGCCGCTCGCCGGGCGGACGATCAGCGCCGGGGAGACCGTGACGCTCTCCCTGCCGGCCGTCAACCGCGACCCGGCCCGCTTCCCCGACCCCCACCGCTTCGACGTCACCCGCGAGGCCGGGCCGCAGCTCGGCTTCGGCCACGGCATCCACCAGTGCCTGGGCCAGCAGCTCGCCCGCCTGGAGATGCGGCTGGCCTTCCCCGCGCTGCTGCGCCGCTTCCCCGGGCTGCGGCTGGCCGTGCCCGCCGAGGAGGTGCCGCTGCGCCCGCGCGCCACGATCTACGGCCTGGCGTCCCTGCCGGTCACCTGGTGAGGCCGCCGCGTTTGACGTGCCCTCCCGCCGTGCAGAGAGCATGACGGACGAAAGACGATCACGGGAGGCGCGCATGGCCGGCACGGACGGCGGGATCAGGCTGTGTCAGGTGGTGCTCGACTGCACCGACGCCAGGGCGCTGGCGGAGTTCTACCGGTCCCTGCTGGACCTGGTCTACCGGCCCGGCGACGAGCCGCCGCAGGCGGGCGCCGACGACGAGCGCGGCCGCGACTGGCTCGTGCTGCGAACCGGGGACGGCGCGCCGCAGCTCGCCTTCCAGCAGGTCGAGACGCTTCCGGAGGCGACCTGGCCGGAGCCCGGGGTGCCCCAGCAGCTTCACCTCGACCTGACCGTGCCGTCGGTCGAGAGCCTGCTGGAGCAGCACGAACGCGTTCTGCGCCTGGGCGGCCGGCTGCTGCTGGACCGGATCGACGACGACGAGGAACCCCTTCGGGTCTACGCCGACCCGGCCGGGCACCCGTTCTGCGTGTTCGTCTCCCGGCGGGGCTGACCGCCCGGCGGGAGCGGTCAGCGCGCCGGCGAGAAGACCAGCGTGGCGTTGTGGCCGCCGAAGCCGAACGAGTTCGACATCACCGGCCCCCTCGCGATCGGGCGCGGCACGGGCGCCGCGTCGATGTCGCAGCGCGGGTCGAGCCGGTCCAGGTTGGCGGTCGGCGGGGCGGTGCACTCGGCCATCGCCAGCACGCACGCCACGGCCTCGATCGCCCCGGACGCGCCGAGGGCGTGCCCGGTCACCCCCTTGGTCGAGCTCACCGGCACGGCGGCGGGCCCGAAGACGCGGCCGATCGCCTGCGCCTCGGCCAGGTCGTTCAGCTCGGTCCCGGTGCCGTGGGCGTTGACGTGCACGATGTCCTCGGGCGCCAGGCCCGCGTCGGCGAGCGCGGCGTCCATGCACCGCCGGGCGCCCTCGCCGCCGGGCGCGGGAGCCGTCAGGTCGTGGGCGTCGCTGGTGCGGCCGTAGCCGGACACCTCGGCGTGGACGCGCGCCCCGCGGCGCACGGCGTCGTCGAGGCGTTCCAGGACGAGGAACGCGGCCCCCTCGGCCAGCACGAACCCGTCGCGATCGGCCTCGAAGGGGCGGCAGGCGGCCTCGGGGTCGTCGTTGCGGACCGACAGGGCCCGGCACCGGCTGAAGCCGTGCAGCATGCCGGGGGTGACGTTGGCGTCCCCGGCCCCGGCCACGACCAGGTCGGCCGAGCCGTCGCGGATCAGCCGGACGCCCTCGCCGATGGCGTGCGCGCCGGAGGCGCAGGCGGTGACCACGGACATGCTCGGCCCGCGGATCTCGTACCGCATGCCGATGGCGGCGGCGCCGGCGTTGGGCATGATCTTCGGGATGAAGATCGGCGACAGCCGCAGCGCGGCCGGACCGGGCGTGTCGAGCAGCGCCGACTCGTAGGTCTCGGTGCCGCAGAACGAGCTGCCCGCCACCACGGCCCGCCGCTCGGGCGGCACCCGCGGATGACCGGCGTCGGCCAGCGCGTCGCCCGCCGCGCACACCGCCAGCAGCGACGCCCGGTCCAGCCGCCGGGCCTGCCGGTCGGTCAGGTACGCCGAGACGTCCAGCTCCGGCACCTGGCAGGCGAAGCGCACCGCGAGCGCGGAGGTGTCGAAGGACGTGATGGCCCGTGCCGTCGAGCGCCCGCCGAGCAGCGCGTTCCACAGCTCCTTGGGACCGGAGCCGGCGGGTGTGCGCAGGCCGAGCCCGGTCACCGCGACCCGGGGTCGCATCAGCCGCCCACCGCCGTCAGGTGGCGGCGGATGACGGCGGCCATGTCGGCGACGGTCCGCACCCGCTGGAGCCGGTCGTCGGCGAAGGTGCCCCATTCGTCCTCGACCACGGCGTGCAGCTCGGCGAAGTCGAGGCTGTCGGCGTCCAGTTCCTCGCGCAGGTCGGTGTGCGGGCCGATCTGGGCCGGGCTGACGCCCAGGACCCGCGCGCAGTGGCCGCGGAGCACGTCTGTTATCTGGTCGTCGGTCATGGTGCCGTCCGTTCTCTCGGCGGATGGGGGGCGTGTCCGAGTGTGCTCCAGGAGTGCGGGCGGGTCCGGGTATGACACATCAAATGTCCATCAAGCCGGGCCCAGAGCGTCCCTGACCCGCGACTCGGTCAGCGCGGCCAGCGCCGCCCGGTCCGCGCGCGGCCGTCCGGTGAGCTCGGGGCGTACGGGGGGCAGGAACGTCACCTCGGCCACCAGGTTCCGGGTCGCGACCACGCGCAGCAGCGAGACCGGCAGGGAGTCCGCGCCGATCCAGGCGGCGCGGGTGGAGGGCGCGCCGGCTTCGCGGTAGCGCAGCGCCACCGGCCGGACGGTCGCGCCCGCCTCGACGGCGGCCTGGAACAGGGCCGGGTGGAAGGCTCCCATGGCCTGCCCGCACCAGGTGGTGCCCTCGGGGTAGGCCAGCACCGCGTCCCCCTCGCGCAGCGCGGCGGCGACGGCCGTGATCGCGGCGGGCAGCCCGGCCGGCCGGTCCTTGTCGATGAACAGCGTGCGGTGGGCCGCGGCCAGCGACCGGACCAGCGGCCACCGTCCGATGTCCCGTTTGGCGAGCTGGCGGGCCGGCGTGAGGGCCGCCATGATCAGCGGGTCGGCCCACGAGATGTGGTTGCTCACCAGCAGGGTGCCGTGGCCGTCGAGGGCGGGGACGCCACCGGGGATCCGCACCGCGATGCCGAGCGCGCGCACGATCAGGCTCATGGCCCTGCGCGCGAGGCGTGCGCGCAGGGCACCGGCGCGGCGGGCGGGCATCGCCGACAGCGTCAGGGCGGCTCCCAGGGCCAGCGCGCAGCCCAGGAGGCGGGCGGCCCGGCGCACCGGCCCGGCGGCGGCGACCGGCGGGCGCACGCACGCGTCCGGCGTGCACGGCGACAGCCCCGGCCCGGACGGCGGCCGCTCGTGGCGGTGGTCCTGATCGCGGATGGTCGTCACGGTGTGCTCGCGGGTGTGCCCGCCGGCGCCGCGGGATCCGTCCCGTCCGGGCCGCCCGCGGCGGCGCCGACGGGGACGCGCGGCGGGTCGCCGGGAGAGCCGCCGCCGCTCCCCCGCCTGCCGCGCAACAACCGGGGCGACCACCAGTTGACGGGCCCGGCCAGGCGCATCACGGCGGGCACGAGGAGCGTGCGGATCAGCGTGCAGTCGACCAGGACGGCCACCGCGATGCCCACCCCGATCATCTTGAGCACGGCCAGGCCGGAGGTCGCCACGGCGGCCATGACGACGGCGAAGATGACGGCGGCCGAGGTGAACAGCCGCCCGGTGTGCTGCAGCCCGGTGGCGACCGCGGTGGCGGTGTCGCCGCGGCTGCGGTACTCCTCGGTGATCCGGGACAGCAGGAAGATCTCGTAGTCCATGGACAGGCCGAAGGCGACGCAGAAGATCAGCGTGGGCATGAGGGCGTCGATGCTGCCGGTGGCGGTGAAGTCCCCGACCAGCGCGCGCAGGTGGCCGTCCTGGAAGACGTGGACCAGGGCGCCGAAGGTGGCGGTGAGACTGAGCACGTTCATCACCAGGGCCTTGACGGCCAGCACGACGCTGCGGGTCAGCAGCGTCACCATGGCCAGGGTGGCCAGCGCGATCAGCGCCAGGGCCGTGGGCAGCGTGCCGGCGATGCTCTGCCTGATGTCGTCCAGCTCGGCGCCCGGCCCGGCGAACAGCGCCTGGCCCGGGGCCGGGATCGCGCGCAGGCGCCGGACGAGCTCGCTGTTGGCCACCGAGTACGGCTCGTGCGCGGTGGTGACGAGCAGCCAGGTGCCCGCCTCGCCGGTGAACCGGCGGCCCGGCCCCGGCACGGTGGCGGCCCTGCTGTAGGAGCCGCCGGCCGTGTCCACCCGGAGCACGCCGTCGGTGGCGGCCAGGCGCCTGGCGTAGCCGTCCAGCGGGCCGGCGGAGCTCTGCCCGGTCATCCGCAGGTCCGGCAGCACGATCATGGTGCCGCCGACGACCTGCTGACCGCCGAACTCCGCGCGCAGCGCCTGCGCCGCGCGGGCGGCGGGCGCGTCGGGCGGCAGGATGCGGTCGTCCAGGGTGCCGAAGCGGGCGCCCAGGAACGGCGCGCCCATCGCCAGCAGCAGCGCGGTGGTGGGCACGGCCACCGCCAGCGGGCGGCGCATGACGGCGACCGCCAGGCGGTACCAGGGCCCCTCCTCCACCGGCGGCGCGGACCGGCGCGCGGCGTTCCACGGGCCGGGCACGGGAAGCCGGTTGACCCGGTCGCCGAGCAGGGTGAGCACGGCCGGGAGCACCACGAGGCTGGCCACGGCCGCCGTCAGGCTGATCGTCATCCCGCCGACGGCCAGCGAGCGCAGGATGGTGAACGGGAACAGCAGCAGCGCCGACATGGACAGCGCCACGGTGGCCGCCGAGCAGGCCATGGCCCGGCCGGTGGTGCGCATGGTGACGGAGACGGCCTGGACGGCGTCCTGGCCCTGGGCGAGCTGCTCGCGGAAGCGGGTGACGATGAACAGGCTGAAGTCGACGGCCAGGGCGAAGCCGAGCGCGCTGGAGATGCTCAGCGCGAACACCGAGATCTCCATGACCTCGGTGAGCAGGCGCAGCACGGCCATGGTGGCGATCACCGCCAGCGCGCCGATCAGCACCGGCAGCAGGGCGGCGACCAGGCTGCCGAACACCACGCACAGGATGGCCAGGGTCAGCGGCGCGGCGATCAGCTCGGCGGTGCGCAGGTCGGTCTCGCTGCGGTCCTGCGCCTCGACGCGCACCTGGGCCTCGCCCGTGGCGGTCAGCGACAGGGGGCCGTAGCGGCCGTGCAGGGAGTCCATGATCCGGCGGGCGGCGGCGTTGCGGGCGGCGTTGTCGCCGCTCAGGTGGGCCAGGACGACCGCCGCGCGCCCGTCGCCGCTGCGCAGCCTGGGCTCGTGGCCGCGCCAGTACGAGGTGACCCGCCACACGCCGGGATCGGCCGAGACGCGTTCGGTGAGCCGCGTCCCGGCGGCGTCGATTTCGGGGTCGTCGACCGGGCGCGCGGCGCGGGCGATCAGGACCAGGTCGGCGTTGCCCGCGTGGAAGGCGTCCTGGAGGATGTCGTCCGCGCGCAGGGACTGCGATCCGAGCGGCACGATGTCGCCCAGCACGAGCCGGTCGTGCACGTCCAGGCCGGCCACGAGCGAGACGGCGAACGTGACGGCCGCGCCCCAGAGCACGACCCGTCGCGGCCACCTCCGCCCACGGCCGGACGGCGGCGAATTGCCCCACATCGGTGAATCCTTACGTCGAGTAACGGTCGGTCGAGGCCACCGCGCACGCGCTCCCCCGCGGCGCGGGCCCGTGTGGTCAGTTGTGTGCGGTCGGCTTCTGCGGTCAGTCGAGGCCGGCGCGTACGCGTTCCTCGGCGGCGCGGGCCAGGGCGGCCCGTCCGCGCGGCCCGCGGTCGGGCGCGGGCGGCGGCAGGAGCGGGGTGAGCCGCACCTCGGCCCGCAGCCGCCGCGTCCCGGCCACCCGGACGACGGACCCGGTCACCGAGTCCTCGCCCACCCAGCTCCCCCGGCTCGACGGGCTCGGTCCCTCGTAGTAGCGCAGGACGGCCGGGCACACCGCCGCCCCCGCGTCGATCGCCGCCTGGAAGACCGCGGGCCGGAACGTGCCGACCTCGCGCCCGCAGGACGTGGTGCCCTCGGGGAAGACGGCGACCGTCTCCCCGGCCAGCAGGGCGTCGCGGATCAGGCCCACCGCGGCGGGCAGCGTGGACAGGCGTTCCCTGTCGATGAACAGCGCCCCGCAGGCCGCGCCGAGCGTCCCGATGAGCGGCCACCGGCGCACCTCCCGCTTGGCCAGCAGGCGGCAGGGCAGCGCGGCCAGCATGACCAGCGGGTCGAGCAGCGAGACGTGGTTGGCCACGACGAGCACCCCGGCCGCCGCCCCCGCGAGGTCCGCCGGACCGGTGACCTCGACCCGGACGCCGAACGCGCGCAGCAGCAGCCGGGCCGCCGCCTGCGCGGTCCTGGTCCGCCAGAGCCTCGGCGCGGCCCCCATGGCGAGGAAGGCGGGCAGCGCGGCCAGCAGCACCAGCAGGGCGGCGCACAGCCGGGCCGCGCGGCGCGTCCGCCCGGCGGCGACGGCCTCCTCAGGCAGGCACGCGCGTACCGAGCACGGCGCCCGCGCCAGCCACGGGTTGATCTCCACGCGCCGGCCGGGGCCGGCGACGTGCCGCCACGTCGCACGCCCCCGCCCCGCCCCGGCGGGCGGCACGGCGGACTGCACGACGGACTGCACGACGGACGGCATCACGGACGGCATCGCAGACGGCGTCACGGACGGCATCGCAGACGGCGCCGCAGTCGGCACTGCGGGTGGAGTCGGATGGGACACGCGGGACTCCCAGACGGTGATCGGCGGGCCGGCCCGAGCGGCGCTGACGGCGGCGCGAGACGACGGCGGGCGGCAGGCCGCACCGGACCGGACCCGAAGCTTGGACCGTTCCAAGACATGCGCGCACCTGGCGCGGAAAGGCCCGGCACGCGGACGCGGGCCGACTGGTGTGCTCACCCTGACAGGGCACGACGCCGGGACGGGCGGGTATGGGGCGGATGTGAGCTTTGGGCGATTTCTTGCGACTGCACGATCATGAGCGTCCCGAATTCGGAGCGGGCTCGGCACCGGCGGCCCTGACCGCGGGGTGACAAGCGGATGATGATCCTGTTAGTGCAGGTTAAGCGCCATCCGGCGGAGAGCGTCGAATTTGCGCCACGTGTCGCCCGACCTTGGCAGAACACTCCACAAGCCGTCCCAGCTCATGACCTGAGCCCCATAACCTGACAAGGTGATCTACGCAAAGACGCCCCTCACCCCCGAGATCCGTGCCGCCGTCTCCCGGGCCTGGGGCGCCGAAGGAGAGGGCGAGCGGCTGCACGGCGGGGAGGAGTCGGCCGCCTACCGTCTCGGGGACCACGTCGTCCGGGTGGGCCCGGCCGCGCGCGGGGTGGCCGAGTCGGAGTGGTGCCACGCCGTCGCCCGGCACGCCGCCACCACGCTCCCCGAGGCCGTCGCCCCGCTGGCCACCGCGGGCGGCGCGACGGTGGTCGTCGTGGCGGGGCGGCCGATCTCCTGCTGGCCCTATGTCGAGGGCGAGTGGCCCGACTCCGACGTGCCGGCGCAGCGGGAGGCGGGCGCGCGGCTACTGGCCAGGCTGCACCGCGCGCTGGCCGGTCTGCGTCCCGGCCCGCGTCCCGTGCCCGCCTTCCAGGAGTCCGGCCTGTACGGCGACCCGCCCCCGGACGCCGCCGACCTGCCCGACCCCGTCCTCGACCGCTGGCTGGCGGCCTTCCACGCCGGGCATCCCGTACGCCACCCGCTGCACGGCGACTACTACACCGGCAACACCCTGGCCAGGGACGGCCGCATCGTCGCCGTCCTCGACTGGGACGAGACCTTCGTCGGCGCCCCGGAGCTGGAGCTGGC
The DNA here is from genome assembly GCF_044465465.1 of Nonomuraea sp. NPDC049655. Lineage (NCBI taxonomy): Bacteria > Bacillati > Actinomycetota > Actinomycetes > Streptosporangiales > Streptosporangiaceae > Nonomuraea > Nonomuraea sp. NPDC049655. The sequence continues at coordinate 1,100,413 of NZ_JBITLS010000001.1, read as the reverse complement.
CGCCGCCGCGCTGGAGTGGGGCGACGACCTGACCGGCCCCAGCAAGGAGTTCGTGGCCGCCTACCACGAGGAGGGCGGCACGGCGGCCCCCCTCGACGACGAGTCGCTCGCCCAGCTCGTCCGGCACAAGCTGCGCAGGGAGCACGCCTACTTCCGCAAGGCCGCCGCGGCGGGCGTGCCGCACGACGAGGAGGACCTCGACTACCACCGGGCCCGGGTCGAGCTGTTCCACCGGCTGCGTCCCTGACCCGGGCGGCCCGGGTCAGAAGTAACGCAGCCAGACGTACACCCAGGCCAGGGCCGTGCTGCCCAGGGTGACGACGATGCCGTACCGGGTGAACTGCCAGAAGGAGATCGGGTTCCCGGTGCGGGCGGCGATCCCGAGGGCCACGACGTTGGCGCTGGCGGCGACCGCGGTGCCGTTGCCGCCGAAGTCGGCGCCGAAGGCGAAGGCCCACCACAGCGCCTGCCCGGTGGACGCGTCCGGTGCGGTGGCGGCCAGCTCCTCCACCACCGGCGCCATCGTCGCCACGTACGGGATGTTGTCGAAGAACGCCCCCAGCACGCTGGAGCCGAACAGCAGCGAGGTGGCCGCGGCGAAGTAGTTGTCGCCGAACAGGTCGATGGTGGCGCGGCCGATGGTCTCCATCATGCCGGTGTGCACCAGGCCGGCGACCATGACGAACAGCCCGGCGAAGAACACCAGCGTGGGCCATTCGACCTCGCGCAGCACGTCCCCGAGCTCGACCCGGCAGACCAGCAGCATGACCCCCGCGCCGACCAGGGCGATGATCGAGGGCGCCAGGTGCAGGACGGAGTGCAGCGCGAACGCCGTCACCACCCCGGCCAGCACCGTCATCGACCGCGCCAGCAACGCGGGGTCGGTGATGGCCCGCCGCTCCTGCAGCGCCATCACCTTGGCGACGTGCTCGGCGTTGTAGTGGAACGACCGGCGGAACAGCGGGTAGGTGAGCAGCACGAACACGCCGAAGATCACCACGACCGCGGGCGCCATGTGGACGAGGAAGTCGTTGAACGTCAGCCCCGCCCGGCTGCCGATGATGATGTTCGGCGGGTCGCCGATCAGCGTCGCCGCCCCGCCGATGTTGGAGGCCAGCACCTCGGCGATCAGGTACGGCTGCGCCGGGATGCGCAGCCGCCCGCACACCATCACCGTCACCGGCGCGACCAGCATGATCGTCGTGACGTTGTCCAGGAACGGCGAGGCCACGGCGGTGATGGCCATCAGCATCGCCATCAGCCGGTACGGCCGCCCCCGCGAGCGTTTGGCCGCCCAGATCGCCAGGTAGTCGAACAACCCGGTCTGCTTGATCACCCCCACGATGATCATCATGCCGAGCAGCAGGAAGATGACGTTCCAGTCGATGCCCGCGTGCCCTGAGGAGAACACCTCCTCCCCCGGCGTCAGCCCCAGCACGGTCATCAGGCCGGCCGCCACCAGGACGACCTTGACCTTGTCGGCCTTCTCGGTGGCGATGAAGAAGAACGCCACCACGAAGATGGCTAGGGCCAGGATCGCGCTCATGCGGATCAGTCCGGAAGGCTCGTGATGGCCAGGCTGGTCAGCAGGCGTTCCAGCGTGATCGCCCCCGTGAGGGTGGCGTCCGGGCCGAGGACGGCGACCAGCGGGCTGCGCGTGCGGGCCATCAGCGCCGCCACCTCCAGCAGGGTCGCGTCCGGCGGCACGGTGACGGGCCGCGCGGGCGGCCTGGGCAGGCAGTCGCCGACGGTCAGGTGGGCGAGCTCCTGCCAGAACAGCTCGGCGTCGCTCTCGTCGAGGGTGCGGGCCAGGGCCTGGTCCTCCTGGTACGTGCCGGGAATGGCCAGCCGCAGCACCTGCGTGCCCGGCAGCACGGTCGCCGGCCTGCCCCGCTCGTCCACCACGATGAGTCCGGGCAGCCGGTTGACCACCATCAGGCGCACGGCGCGTCCCACGGAGTCGCGGGCCGTCACGGTCGGCAGGGTGACGGCGATGTCCTGTGCTCGCATGGCACCGTCCACGGTGGTCGAAGTGGTGGGAGGACGACGGTTCGCGCCGGTTCGGGGCACGGTCGTATGACGGATCTTGATGGGGAGCCTCCAGCGGGGGCATGGGCGAAGGTCACGAAGGCGGCCGGGACGGCTCAGGCGCTCTGCCCCGGCCACGGGACGGCGGCCGGCCCCCGGCGCGGCCCGCGCGTCAGATGGCCCCGGGGGACGGACCGCGACCCGCGGGCGGGCAGGAGGAGAAGCGGTCCTGCCGCCGCGGCTCGGAGAAGGTCCGTGCCACGCATCGCCCACCTCCTTACGGTCCGTCCCTGTTTTCCGGGGAGACCATGCCATCACCGCGCGGGGGCCCGCGCCCATCGGGTCCGGCCCCCATATCGGGTGGGGGCGCGACCGTATTCGGGCCGGGTCAGTGGACAGCGCGGGCGGCGAACGCCCAGGCTGAAGGCATGAAAGACGCCGTCGCCACCGCGCCGGAGCCGCCTGGCCGCACCCCGGCCCAGGCGTTGTTCCGCCGCCTGTTCGTCATCAACGCGCTGGTCTTCGCCGCGGGCACGTTCGTGCTGGCGCTGTCCCCCGCGACGGTCTCCTCACCGGTGCTGCTGACCGAGGTCCCGGTGCTGCTCATCGGCCTGGCGCTGATCCTGGCGGCGAACGCGTTCCTGGTGCGGGCCAGCCTGGCCCCGCTGACCTCCCTGACCGCCCTCATGCGGCGGGTGGACCTGCTGCACACCCACGACCGGCTGCCCGCCGGCAACCGCGACCTGCGCAGCGTCACCGACACCTTCAACCAGATGCTCGACCGGCTGGAGGAGGAGCGCAGCGTGGCCAGCGCCCAGGCCCTGGCCGCCCAGGAGGCCGAACGCGGCCGCATCGCCCGCGAGCTGCACGACGAGATCGGCCAGAGCCTCACCGTCGCGCTCCTGGCGCTCAAGCGGGTGCGCGACCGGGCGCCCGCGGAGCTGGCCGACGAGCTCGGCCACGCCCAGGAGGCGATCAGGACCAGCCTGGACGAGGTGCGCCAGGTCGCCCACCGGCTGCGCCCCGGCGTCCTGGAGGACCTCGGGCTGACCAGCGCCCTCACCGCGCTGGCCACCGACCTGTCGCAGACCGGCACGGTCGAGGTCACGCGTAGACTGGCCGCGGGGCTGCCGCCGCTCAGCTCCGAGGTCGAGCTGGTGCTCTACCGCATCGCCCAGGAGAGCCTGACCAACGTCGCCCGCCACGCCCAGGCCACCAGGGCGACGCTCACGCTGACGCCCGACGACGGCGACCTGGTCCTGCGCGTCACCGACGACGGCCGGGGCGGCATCGGCGAGCCGGGCGCCGGCATCCGCGGCATGCACGAGCGCGCCCTGCTCATCGGGGCCCGCCTGAGCGTGCACTCGCCGCCCGGCGGCGGCACCGAGATCGTCCTCACCGTCCCCGGCGCGGCCAAGGAGAACGCCCGATGACCCGCATCCTGCTCGCCGACGACCACGCGCTCGTCCGCCAGGGCGTCCGCCTGATCCTCGACGCCGAGCCCGACCTGACCGTGGTCGCCGAGGCGGCCGACGGGGCCGAGGCGGTGGAGGCCGTCCGCACCCACGACATCGACCTGGTCGTCCTGGACATCGCCATGCCGCGCATGACCGGCCTGCAGGCCGCGCGGGAGATCTCCCGCCGCCGGCCCGGCATCCGCCTGCTGATGTTGTCGATGTACGACAACGAGCAGTACTTCTTCGCCGCGCTCAAGGCCGGGGCCTGCGGCTACGTGCTGAAGTCGGTGGCCGACCGCGACCTCATCGAGGCGTGCCGGGCGGCGATGCGCGGCGAGCCGTTCCTCTACCCCGGGGCGGTCACCGCGCTGATCCGCGACTACCTCCACCGCCACCGGCACGGCGACCCGCTGCCCGACAGCCTGCTGACCGCCCGCGAGGAGGAGATCGTCAAGCTCATCGCCGAGGGCCACTCCACCAAGGCCATCGCCGACACCCTGGTCATCAGCCCGAAGACCGTCGACCGCCACCGCAGCAACATCCTGGCCAAACTCGGCCTCAACGACCGGCTCGACCTGACCCGCTACGCCATCCGCGCCGGCCTGATCGAACCCTGACCTCGGCGGACGGCCGCGCCCCTGGGTCCCGTGGCCCCGGCGGCCCGGCGGGATGGAGCCCGCGGGCGCAGTTCCATGAGACGATCGAGATCATGATGGGTCCGTTGGGCGCGAGCAGTGACGTCCTCCACGCCTCCCTTTCGTCCTGTTGTGCTCCGGCACGGGCCGCCGCCGACCCTGCCGCCGATCCCGTCGTCGTGCCGGTCGTGTGCTGAGCATGGCCGAGGACACCGTCGCGTCCTGGGGCGCGCTCACCGGTCAGGAGGCCCGCGGCCTCGTCTCCCGCATCGAGGGGCTGCGTCCGCGGCGCGGTCCCGGCGACGGGGGCGAGGTCCCCGCGGCCGACGTCGACGTCGTCGAGGGGCTGGCTCCGGCGGCGGCCGGCGTGGCGGCGGCCTGGCTGCGCGAGCGGCCCTCCCCGGCCCTGCGGCGGACGCGGCTGCGGGTGCTGGCCTCCTACCTGCGGTGGCTGCGCGGGCAGGATCCCGGCGGCGACGTGCTGGGGGCCGGGTCGCAGGTCGACGCCTACTGCCTGGCCGCGCTCACCGCCGGTCTGGCGCCGTCCGGCCGGCCGCTGGCGCGCGCGACGGTGATCCGCCGGCGGGCCGTGCTGGCCTCGTTCTACGCCTTCGCCGGACGGCACGGGCCGGCTCTTCCGGCGCCGGCCGCTCACCCGCCCACCCCGGCCGAGCGGCGGCTGCTGCGCGGCGGGGTCGCCCTGCTGGCCGAGGAAGGCCGCTTAGCCGAGGCCGTGGCCGTCGGCCTGCTGGAGTCCACCGGCGCGTCCGTCGACGCGCTGGCCCGGCTGACCCCGTGCGACGTGCACCTGGTGGGCGCCGGCGACCCCGTGCTGATCACTCTGCACGACGGGCGGGGCGACATCGTCGCCTTCCCGCTCGCCCCCTACCTGCGCCGCCCGCTGCGCCGCCTGTGCGGCGACCGGCCCGCCGACCACCCGCTGCTCACCGGCGAGGCGGGCCGGCGGGTCGACCTGGCCTGGACGCGGGCCGCGCTCACCGAGGCCGCGATCGCCGCCGGCCTGCCCCGGCCGCGGGCCGAGGGCCTGCACCCGTACCTGCTGCGCGCCCTGACGGTGACCGAGCTCGGCGGGTCGCCCGTGCGAGCCTGACGACGGCCTCCGGGGCCGCGGCGAGCCCGGGACCGCGACGAGCCCCGGGGCCTGCGCGGGTCACGGCTCCGCCGCGGGCCGGTACGCCGCTCCCCATCCCGTCGCCTGCCATGTGGCGGCGTGCGGTTCCAGGCGTGCCCGGTGGTCCTCCCAGGTCGCCGGCTCGCGCGTCCAGGATCGTTCGGCCGCGGCCGGGAGACGGGGCAGCAGCAGGAACGCCAGGTCGTCGAAGGACGTGATCGTCTCCGACCAGATCGCCGCCTCCACCCCGGCGACGCGGACGTCGAGCCCCGACACCAAGGACCCCGGGGTCCAGTCGAACATCTGCCGGAGGGTCTTGGCCGGATAGTCGCAGAACCCGAGCCGGGCCCGGCGCGCCTCCCCCTCGGCGTCCGCGGCGGGCTCGGCGTACGGGCGGTCGTAGTACAGCACGTCGCTGGAGGACAGCAGCACCGGCAGCCCGGCCGCCGCAGCGGCGGGCCCGTCGGACGGCGCGAGGGCGAACAACGCCACCATCTGGTCGACGAACGGGTGCGCGGACTCCGGCAGCTCCGCCTTCTTGGCGTCGGCGTCGATGCTCGTCTCCGCGCCGATCCACAGCTGCACGAGGTCGCCGTCGCCCAGCGCCCCGGCGCGTACCGTCTCCTGCCAGGCCACGACCCGGCTGCCGGCGTCGTGCGCCGCGCGGACGGCCACGCCGACCGCGCGCGTGTACGCCGTGACGGGCATCCCGAACGGCTCGTCACCCCCGACGTGCACGAACCGGGCACGGGACGCCTGCGCGAACTCGGCGACGGTCTCCGCGAGGAAGGACTCGGCCCCGGGCACGGCCGGATCCACGTAGCCCAGACGGGCGGCGGCCCGGTCGCCGACGAGCTCCGGGTAGGCGCGGATCGCGGCGTGGGCGTGCCCGGGGAGGTCGATCTCGGGCACGATCGTCACCCCGCGCGCCGCGGCGTACGCCGTCAGCTCCGCCAGCTCGCGCCGCGTGATCAGCTCGCCGGGCGAGGTCGCGTCCAGCGCGGGACGGGCCGCCGACTGCAGCCGCCAGCCGCCGGAGTCGGTGAGGTGCAGGTGCAGCACGTTCAGCTTGTACCGCGTCAGCAGGTCGATGACGCGGCGGATCTCGTCCGGGCGGAAGGGATGCCGGACGACGTCGAGCATCAGGCCCCGCCACGCCAGGGCGGGCCCGTCGGCGATGCGCCCGACCGGCAGCCGGCCCGCCCCCGACTCCGCCAGCTGCATCAAGGTCGCGGCGCCCCGCAGGACCGCGTGCGGGGTCGGGCCGGTGATCGTGATCTCCGCCGGGGCGATCGTCACGGTGTGCCGCTCGTCCGGAGGGAGCTGTTCCGGCGCGATCCCGCCGGCCGGCGGCACGTCGCCGGGCGCCTCGCCGATCAGCAGGACGACGCGCGACGGGGACGGGTGACCCGCCGAGGGGGTGACGGGGAGGCGAGCGAACTCGCCTTCGAGCCACGTGCGGGCGTCGCGCAGACGATCGTCCGCCCGGATCTCGACGTGGCCGGGGTGCAGGACGGTCGTCGTCGCGTGGTCGAGCGCGACCGCGTGCGGCCACGGCACCAGCGCGGCCCTCATCGCCGGCCGCCGAGCAGCCCCGCCAGGCCGTGCGTCCGGGGTCGCCTCCAGGGTCTCGTCACGACGCCGCCTTTCCGCCCAGAGCGGCCGCCGGGTTCTGGGCGAGCCGCCCGAACCAGCGGGCGCTGGGTTTGACCGTGCGCCGGAACGTGGTCCGGTCGACCGCGACGAGGCCGAAGGTGGGCGTCCACGATCCCCACTCGTAGTTGTCCAGAAGTGACCAGTGCAGGTATCCGCGCACGTCGATGCCGTCGGCCATGGCGCGGGCCAGGCCCGTCACGGCCTCGGTCGTGTACGCGACGCGTTCGTCGTCGTCGGCGGTCGCGATGCCGTTCTCGGTCACCAGCAGCGGTGTCGATCCGCCGAGCCGGGCGGCGGTGTGCCGGACCGCGTCCTCCAGCGCGAGGGGGTAGTACTCCCAGCCCATCATCGTGCGCCTGTCGTCCGGGCCGGGGGCGATGACGCCGTCCGCGCCCGCGCGCAGGCGGCTGTAGGCCTGCACGCCGAGGAAGTCGTCGTCCTTCGCCAGGTCGATGTACTGGTCGTCGACCAGGTACGACAGCTCGGCGGTGCGGTCGGGGCCGGCGCCGTGGTCCTGCACGTTCTGGTTGGCCACCGTCCACCCCGAGCGCAGTCCGGGCACGGAGGCGAGCAGGTCGCGGGCCTCCTCGTGCGCGCGGGCCAGCGCACGCGTCACGTCGGGGTCCGGCGGGACGAAGGAGGGGACGGGTTCGCCGGCGCCGTGCCTGCGGCGCGCGGCCACCAGGGCGACCATGTTGGGCTCGTTGATCGTGCAGACCCAGGGCACGCCGTCGAGGATCGGCAGCACCGCGCGGACGTAGTCGGCGAAGTGCGCGACCGCCTCCCCGGAGGTCCAGCCGCCTCCGGCGCTCAGCCACGCGGGGCTGGTGAAGTGGTGGAGCGTGACGACCGGGGTCAGCCCGCGCTGCCCGCAGCCTTCGATGATCCGGCGGTAGTGGGCCAGCATGGCCGGCGACGGGTGACCGGGCGCGGGGACCACGCGGGCCCATTCGACGCTGAACCGGTAGGCGTTGAGACCGAGGTCGCGGGCGATGTCCAGGTCCTCGGGCCACCGGTGGAAGCTGTCGCAGGCGTCCCCCGACCGTTCGGGCAGGCCCCGGCTCCCGTCGTGCTCCGCCTGCCAGAAGTCGCTTCCGACGTTGTTCCCCTCCACCTGGTGGGCCGCCGTCGACGCGCCCCACAGGAATCCGTCCGGGAAGGTCGGCGGCTGCGAAGTCGTCATGTTCGATCCTGTCTTGGGTGTCGGAGGTGTGGTCATTTGAGGCCCATGGTGGCGATGCCCTGCACGAAGTAGCGCTGCAGGGACACGAAGAGCGCGAGTATCGGCGTGATGATCAGCACGGCCCCGGCGAGCAGCGTGCCGTAGTCGGTCGCGTACTGGCCGGTGGAGTAGAGCGAGAGCGCGACCGGCAGCGTGTACATCGACTCGGTCTGGCTCGCCACGAGCGGCCACAGGAAGTTGTTCCAGGAGCCGAGGAAGGTGAGGATGCCGAGGGTGGCCAGCGCGGGGCCGCACAGCGGCAGCACGACCCGGGTGAAGATCCTCGTCTCGGAGGCGCCGTCGATGCGGGCGGCCTCCAGCAGCGAGTCGGGGATGTCCAGCATGAACTGGCGCATCAGGAAAACGCCCACGGGCTGCGTGAGGAACGGCAGCACCAGGGCCCCGTACGTGTCGAGGATGCCCATCTTCGCGACGATCACGAAAAGCGGGACGAAGGTCACCACGCCGGGCACCATGATGGTCACCAGCACGACGCCGAGCAGGACGCGCTTCCCGGCGAAGTCCATCTTGGCCAGCGCGTAGCCGACCATCGAGCAGAACAGCAGGTTGCCGAGCACGGTGAGCACGGCGACGACGAGGCTGTTGCCGAAGAAGGTGCCGAAGTGCAGCTCGGTGAGCCAGCGGGCGAAGTTCCCGCCGGTGGGCGAGTGCGGCCACCACGTCGGGGGGTCGGCGAAGATCTCGTCCTGCGTCTTGAACGCGCCCAGCACCATCCAGGCGAACGGCGCGAGCCACACCACCACGCCGGCGGTCAGCACCACGTAGCTGAGCGAGCGCGCCGTCAGGCGTCCCTGCTGGGTCATGTGGCCCTCCTGAGCAGGCGGAACTGCAGGACGCCGACCGCCGCGATGACGACGAACATGATGTAGCTCGCCGCGGACGCCTTGGCGAAGTCGCCGAAGCCGAAGGCGTTGAACGTGTAGTACGTCATGGACAGCGTGGAGCCGAGCGGCCCGCCCTGCGTCATCACGAACGCCTCCTCGAAGAACTGCAGGTAGCCGACCGAGATGAGCACGCAGCCCAGCAGGATCGTGGGGCGCAGCAGCGGGAGCGTGATGCTGCGCAGGCGGCGCCAGGGCCCGGCGCCGTCCATCGACGCCGCCTCCGCGACGTCGGCCGGGACGGCCTGCAGCCCGGCCAGGAAGATCACCATGAGGGTCCCGGTGTTGCGCCAGACGGCCATCAGGATCAACGAGGGCAGGGCCCAGGTGGTGCTGTTCAGCCAGTCCGGCCCCTCGACCCCGACCAGGGCGAGGACCATGTTGAGCAGCCCGTCGCGGGCGAGGATGTGACGCCAGATGACCGAGACCGCGACGACGCTCGTGACCACCGGCGCGTAGAAGGCGACGCGGTAGACCGGCCTGAGCCGGCGGACGCCCGAGTTGAGCGCCAGCGCCAGCCCCAGCCCGAGCGCCACCGTGGCGGGGATGCCGACGAGGACGAACAGCGCCGTCACCCCGGCGGCGTTCTGGAACTCCGGATCGGTGAGGACGTCCGCGTACTGCCGGAGGCCCACGAAGTCCACGTTGAAGGGCGACTGGATGTCCCGCGCGGTCAGGTCCGTGAAGGAGAAGCCGATCGAACCGGCGATCGGCAGGACCATGAACACCGCGAAGACGACGACGAACGGCGCGGCGAACAGCCAGGCGACCGTCGTCTGCCGGCGCCGGCGTTCAGAGTTGGCTCCCCCGGCCCGGCGGGCGCGCACGTCACGGGAGGCGCGCGCCCGGCCGGGGGCGGTGGGCGACATGGGGTTCGACACCGCTCAGGACACCCCGATGCCGTCGGCCTGCTGCTGGAGCTTGCGCAGCGTGTCCGCCACGGGCCGGCCGCCCTTGATGATCTGCTCGATCGCGGAGTCGCCCGCCGCGCCGACCTTGTCGAAGGCGACGAGCTGCGGCGGCGCCTTGGCCGTCTTGAGCTGCTCGGCGAACGCGGCGAGCGTCGGGTCGGCGAGCAGCGCCGGATCCTGCCACGCGCTCTGGGTCGCCGGCAGGTCGCCGCTGACCTTGTACCAGGCCGCCTGGGTCTGCGGCTCGCTGAGCCACTGGACGAGCTTCCAGGCGGAGTCGGGGTTCCTGGCGGCCTTGAAGACCACGAGGTTCGCGCCGCCGACGAACGAGGTCGAGCTCTTCCCCGCCGGAAGCGGCGCGGTCGCGTACTTGCCCGCGAACGCGTCCCCGCCGGCCTGGGAGATGGCGCCGCGCAGGAAGGGACCGGCGACGAGCATCGGCGTCGTGCCCGTCAGGAAGTCCTTCACCGCGGCGGCGGGCGCCGTGTCGGCGTTCGGATCGGCGATGCGCTGCTTGAAGTACGACGCCAGGTACTCGTACGCCGAGGCGAACTCCGGCGTGTCGAGCGTCCACGAGGACTGGTCGGCGTTCATCAGCTCCGCGCCGTTGGACCACGGCATCCAGAGCGAGGACAGGAACGATCCGGTCGTGCCCGCGGGCAGCCGGATGCCCCATTTCGCACCGGCCTTGCGCTGCAGGTCGGCCGCCATCCGCCGCAGCTCGTCCCAGGTGGCCGGGGGCTTGTCCCAGCCGGCCTTGCGGGCGAGGTCCGTCCGGTAGTAGAGCGCTCGGACGTCGACGTACCACGGCACCTCCAGGAGCCGGCCGCCGATCGTTCCCGTCGAGACGGCTCCCGGGTACATGCCCGCCGTGTCGATGGCGTCGGGCACGGGCGCGAAGGCGTCCTTGAACACCGGCAACCCGGGCATCATGGCCAGGTCTGGAACGTTCCCGGCGGCGATGGCGGTCTGGAACTTCTGGTAGGCCGAGTCCCAGGGGATGGCGGTCACGTCGACCTTGACCCCCGGGTTGGCGGCCTCGAACTTCTTCACGAACTCGGGCAGGAGCTCGCCCTCGTTGCCCATAGCCCACATCGTGATCGCGCCGGCGGCCTTGGCCGCGACACTGGAGGACGGCTGGGCCCGTCCGGCGCCCTCGTCGGCCCGGCCGCACGCGGTGAGCGCCGCCGCAACGGCGATCGCGGCCAGGGCCGCCACTGTTGATCTGTGTCGCACGGCCAGTTCCTTCCTGTCGGCCTGTGTTGCCTCCCCCGAACGGCTGTGAATTTATGCGCTTAACTCGCCAGAAATCCAGCCCCAATGCGCAATTGAGACAAACTCCGTCAGGAGCAGCCGCAGCTGCGGCCGAGCACCATGCGCGTCGGCAGCACGTACGACCTGGGGTGGGACACCCCCGCCGCGGTGTCGGTCAGGATGCGCACCGCGAGCCGCCCCATCGAGGCGAACGGCTGGCGGACCGTGGTCAGCGTCGGGTTCGAGAGCCGGCCGGCGACGATCCCGTCGAAGCCGGTGACCGCGACGTCGTCCGGCACCCGGAGGCCGTGCCGGGCCAGGAGGTCCAGCACGGTGAGCGCGAGCTGGTCGGTGGCGCAGACCAGGGCGTCCGGCACGTCGCCGGCCGCGATGGCGGCGCGCAACGAGCGCAGGCTGTCCTGGGCCAGCGCGGTGGTGTCGAACGGTTCCTCGGGGACCGGCAGCCCGTGCGCGGCCAGCGCCGCCTGGAACCCGGCGAACCGGGCGGCGATGTCGGGCGCGGCCGGCTCGCCGAGGAACGCGGGAGACCGGCGGCCGTGCCGCTCGACCAGGTGATCGACGAGCTCGCGCACGGCGCTCTCGTTGGCCACCGTGATGTGGTGCAGCGGGTCGTGCATGGGCGGGCTGCTGAAGATCACCACGGGCACGCCGCGTCCCACGTGCTCCAGCAGGTCGCGCGCCGCGCCGCCCGGGAAGATCGCCAGGCCGTCGACGCTGCCGGCCAGATCGAAGCTGCCCAGCGAGTCGCGGCTGGCCCCCGACCCGAGCATCACCGGGCGGCCCAGCCGCTGCGCCTCCAGCTCGAACCCGCGCTGGATCTCGTCGACGTAGAGCGGGAATCGCCGCACGTCACCGAGGCCGTCGAGCTCCCGGGCCACCATGGCGTCGAGATCCTGGGCGCCGAGGTCGGCGGGCAGGAACATGTCGAAGGCGTACAGGCCGAGCGCCTGGGAGCGGCCCTTCGCGAGCCCGCGCGCGCTGCCGCTCGGCACGTAGCCGAGGGCCCGCGCGGCCTGCAGGACCAGCTCGCGCGTCTCCGGGCGAACCCGCTCCGGCTGCCGGAAGGTGTGCGAGACCGTCGCGATGGAGACGCCTGCCCGCTCAGCGACGTCGTAGACGGTCGCCCTCTGCGCCACCGGACCATCACCCGCCCTTCCCGGCGTCGCCTGCGAACGGATCGTATCCGCTTCGGGTCACCACCCTACGCGCCGCGCCCGGCCGGTGATCACCACGCTCGTACGCGTACCGGAGGCGACCGGGATCTTGACGGGACGCCCGCGCCCAGTAAAACTAACCACCTGGTAGGAAATGGCTGCGCGCCGCGGGTTCGCCCTGCGTGCGCGGTGTTCACCTCCGCCGCCGCGCCGGCCCCTGCCCTCACCCCCCTCCAGAGAAGGTGGCCCATGTTCGGGAAGAAGTCCCTCACACTCTCAGCGGCGGTCGTCACGGCGGCCGTCTCTTCGCTCCTGGCGACGCCGGCCGCGCACGCCTCCGCCCGTGACACCGCCGTCGGCCACTACGTGGCCCTCGGCGACTCCTACACCGCGGGCCCGGGAATCCCGAACCAGACGGACGCCGACTGCGGCCGTTCCGACCGCAACTACCCGACCCTGACCGCGGCCGCGCGGACCGTCGCCGCCTTCACGGACGTCAGCTGCGCCGGCGCGACCACGGCGAACATGACCGGCGCACAGGGCGCGGCCCCGCCGCAGCTGGACGCGCTCCGCCCGGAGACGGACCTGGTCACGCTGGGGATCGGCGGCAACGACATCAACGTCAGCGGCATCATCGGCCGCTGCGTCATCCTCGGCAGGCTCAACCCCGGCGGCTCGCCGTGCAAGGCCGGCTACACCCTGGCCGGCATCGACCAGCTCGCCGGGCGCATCGCCGCCACCGGCGACAAGATCGACGCCGTGCTCCAGGAGATCAGGCGGCGCTCCCCCGGCGCGGACGTCCTCGTCGTCGGCTATCCGGTCATCATGCCGGACGACGGGAGCAACTGCTATGCGACCGTCCCCATCGCCAAGGGTGACGCGCCCTGGCTGCGGGACGTGGAGAAGCGCCTCAACACCATGCTCGCCGCCCGCGCCGCGGCGGGCGGCGCCCGATTCGTCGACACCTACACCGGCTCGGTGGGCCACGACCTGTGCAAGCCCCTCGGCGTCCGGTGGACGGAGCCGATGGAGGGCGTGGACTCGGTGGGACTCCACCCCAACGCCTCGGGCCACCAGGCCATGTCCACCGCCGTGCTGACCGCGGTGGACGCCGCCCGGCGCTGACGGCGCCGCCGCCGCGGATCCTGATGGCCGTCAGGTTCGGACGGCGCCGGTGATGCGGCGGCGGAACACCCAGTACGTCCACGCCTGGTAGGCCAGCACCAGGGGCGTGAAGACGGCCGCGACCCAGGTCATCACCGTCAGCGTGTACGGGCTGGAGGCCGCGTTGGTCACGGTGAGGCTGTTGGCCGGGTCCAGGGCGGGCATGACGTTCGGGAACAGGCCGGTGAAGATCGCGGCCACCAGGGCGACCACGGCGACCGCGCTGGCGGTGAAGGCCCACCCGTCACGGCCGCGCACGGTCGCGGCCACCGCGCCGGCCAGGCCGAGGGCGACCAGCGCCACGGCGGTCCACCGCAGCGCGCCGCCGCCGTCCGAGAGCAGCAGGAACGCCATCACGACCAGGAACGCCGCCGGGGAGATGCTCTTGGCCATCCGGCCGGCGGCCAGGCGCAGGTCGCCGGTGGTGCGCAGGGCCAGGAAGACCGCGCCGTGCAGGGTGAACAGCAGCAGCGTGGCCAGCCCGCCGAGCAGCGCGAACGGGTTGAGCAGGGTCAGCAGGGTGCCGGTGTACTCGTGCTCGGCGTTCAGCGGCACACCGCGCACGATGTTGGCGAACGCCACCCCCCACAGGAAGGCCGGGACGAGCGAGCCCCAGAACAGCGCCCGGTCCCAGCCGCGCGTGCTGTCGCTCTTGCTGCGGTACTCCAGGGCCACGCCGCGGGCGATGAGCGCCAGCAGGATGAGGAACAGCGGCAGGTAGAAGCCGCTGAACAGGGTGGCGTACCACTCGGGGAAGGCGGCGAAGGTCGCGCCGCCGGCCACCAGCAGCCACACCTCGTTGCCGTCCCACACCGGGCCGATGGTCTTCAGGACGGCCCGCCGGTCGGCCTCCTCGCGACTCAGGACGGGCATCAGGATGCCGACGCCGAAGTCGAAGCCCTCCAGCAGGAAGTAGCCGGTCCACAGCACGGCGATCAGGACGAACCAGACGTTTTCCATGATTTCCTCAGTAGCTCAGCGCGGGGACGGCGGTCTCGGGCTCTTCCTGCTCGTTCGGCCCGATCCGGATGAACTTGACCAGCAGCCGGATCTCGATGATGGCGAGCACGGCGTAGGCCAGGGTGAAGCCGACCAGCGTGATGGCCACCGAGGGGACGTCCGCCGTCGGCGAGACGGCGTAGGCGGTGCGCATCAGCCCGAAGACGGTCCACGGCTGGCGGCCCATCTCGGTGAAGATCCAGCCCATGCTGTTGGCCAGGAACGGCAGGCCGATCCCGGCGATGGCCAGCCGGTAGGCCCAGCGGCCCGCGGGCAGCCGGCCGCGCCTGGTCAGCCAGAGCCCGGCGAGGGCGAGCAGCGCCGACAGCATGCCGAACCCGATCATCAGCCGGAAGGACCAGTAGGCCAGGCCGACGATCGGCCGGTAGTCGCCGGGGCCGTACAGGGCCTGGTAGCGGGCCTGGATGTCGTTGATGCCCTCGACCTCGCCGTCCAGGGTGTTGGTGGACAGCAGGCTCAGGCCGTAGGGGATCTGCAGGTTGACGTGGTTGCGGCCGTTCTCGACGTCGCCGATGGCGAACAGCGAGAAGCCGGCGGAGGTCTCGTCCTCCCACAGGGCCTCGGCGGCGGCCATCTTCATCGGCTGCTGCTCGGTCATGATCTGGGCCTGCCAGTGGCCGGAGAACGACACCCCGACCGCCGAGACCAGGCTGACGGCCAGCGCCAGCCGGGCCGAGGTGCGGAAGAGGGAGACGTCCCGCTTGCGCAGCAGGAACCAGGCGCTGACGCCCAGCACGAACGCGGCCGCGGTCAGGAACGCCCCGAACAGGACGTGCGGGAAGGTGACCAGCGTGGTCGAGTTGGTCAGCACGGCCCAGATGTCGGTCAGCTCGGCGCGGCCGTTGTTGATCCGGTAGCCGACGGGGTGCTGCATCCAGGAGTTGGCCGCCAGGATGAAGTAGGCCGAGATGTTGGTGCCGATGGCGGCCAGCCAGATCGTGGCCAGGTGCAGCCGGGGCGAGAGCCGGTCCCAGCCGAAGATCCACAGGCCGAGGAAGGTGGACTCCAGGAAGAAGGCCATCAGCCCCTCCATGGCCAGCGGCGCCCCGAACACGTCGCCGACGAAGCGGGAGTAGTCACTCCAGTTCATCCCGAACTGGAACTCCTGCACGATGCCCGTCACCACGCCCATGGCGAAGTTGATCAGGAACAGCCGGCCCCAGAACCGGGTCAGCCGCAGGTACTCCGGCTTCTTCGTCCGGTGCCACGCCGTCTGCAGACCGGCCACGATGATCGACAGGCCGATCGTGAGCGGCACGAAGAGGAAGTGGTAGACGGTCGTGATGCCGAACTGCCACCGGGAGAGATCCAGGACATCCATGCAGGCCAGGCTCCTCTTCCCGGCCGCCGCGCCGTAGGGCCGTGCGTCCCGGGGCCGAGGGACGTTGGTCCCATGAAGGGGCGAAAGGCCCTGTCCGGGGTACGGGGTGCCTGGACAGCTTCAACCCGCGTGGGGACGCAGCGGCAGGAGGAGACAGTGACAGCGACCGGCGACTTCGGCCACCGCATCCAGTACCACCGGCAGCGGCTGGGGCTCACCGTCGAGCAGGTGGCGGAGCGGGCGGACATGTCCGCCGGCTACCTCCGGTACATGGAGGAGCACGTGGACATCCCGGACAGGGGAACCCTGAACCGGCTGGCCGACGCGCTCGGGACCACCGGCCAGGACCTGCTGGGCGGCGGGCGCGACCGTCCGCCGGGCGTCGGGCCCGCGATGGCCGAGCCCGTCCTGGAGGTCCTCGACCGCGAGGAGTGCCTGCGCCTGATCGCGCCCGGCGGCATCGGCCGGATCGCGTTCAACGGCTCGCACGGGCCGACGGTGCTACCCGTCAACTTCCGCGTGCACGACGACGCCATCGTCTTCCGCACCGCCGCGGGCGGCCCGCTCGACCAGGACCTGCGGACCGGCCTGGAGGGCGTCGAGGTCATGGTGGGCTTCGAGGTGGACCGGATCGACGAGGCCCGGCGGCAGGGGTGGAGCGTGCTCGTGCAGGGGCCCGCCCACCACGTGACCCCGGACGAGCAGGCCGAGTCGGACGTCACCCCGTGGGCGGGCGGCGACCGGCGGCTGCACATCCGGATCGTCCCCCACCACGTCACCGGCCGCCGCATCCACTCCATGTGAGGGGACCGGCCCCGGATCCGTCCACCGCCACCACGATCTGACCGCCCATCGCACCTCTCCTTCCCGGGCTCCTCGCGCTCTCGGCTCCGCGCCGGTCAGCGGGACCGGACGGGCACGCGTCGGCGGTAGACGACGTAGGGCCGCCACAGGTACGCCACCGGCGCCGACCACACGTGCACCAGCCGGGTGAACGGCCAGATCGCGGCGAGCAGCCAGGCCGACATCGCGTGCAGCTGGAACAGCAGCGGCACGTCGGCCATCAGCCGCGGGTCGGGACGGAAGGTCAGCACGCCCCGGAACCAGACGGCGATCGTGGCCCGGTAGTCGTAGCCGCCGCCGAGCAGGTTGCTGCCCACGGTCGCGGCCATGCCGAGCACGATCACCACGGCCAGCACGGTGAACAGCACCTTGTCGGCGCGAGTGGTGGTGCGCCGCACCCGCGGGCTGGTCAGGCGCCGGGCCAGCAGCAGCGTCAGGCCCGCGACGACCATGACCCCGGCCACGGTCCCGGCGCTGACCGACACCAGGTGGTAGAGGTGCTCGTCCACGCCGACGGCCTCGGTCCAGCTCTTGGGGACGAGCAGGCCGAGCACGTGACCGCCGATGGCCGCGAACGCGCCCAGGTGGAACAGCGGCGAGCCGAGCCGCAGCAGCCTGCTCTCCAGCACCTGCGTGGTACGGGTGGTCCAGCCGAACTGGTCCACCCGCCAGCGCCAGACGTGCCCGGCGACGAAGATCGTCAAGGCGACATAGGGGACGATCGCCCAGAGCACGACGCTCACGGCCGTACCTCACTCTCGTTCAGCGGCGGCCCGTACGGGGCCAGGCCGACCTCCTCGGCGGGCGGGCCGGCCAGGGCGAGGTCGGCCACCGCGACCCGCTCGGCCTCCGACATGCCGGGCAGCACCGCGCACAGGGCGTCCAGCACGAGCGCATACGGCGAGCCGGCCTCGTGCAGGGCGGTGCGGATGAGCTCCAGCCCCTTGCGGTGCTGGCGCAGCGGCGCCTCCCCCACGTCCGGCCCGGCCAGCGCGGCGAACTCGCACACCACCGGCAGGAAGTCGGGCAGCTCGCCCTCGGGCGGGGTGAGCCCGGCCACGCGGTAGCGCTGCTTGAGCGTCAGCAGGGCCATGCCCCGGCGGCGGGTGTCGCCGTGCAGGTAGTAGGTGAGGTAGAGGCTGGACCTGCGGCGCAGGTCGAAGGTCTCGACGTAGTGGCGGGCCAGCGGCATCGGCTGCCGGTCGCCGAACCACCACAGGAACTGCTCCAGCGCCTGGCGCGGATGCCCGTCGGGCAGCGCGGCGACGGCCGTGCGCAGCTCGGGGCGGGCGGCCAGCAGCCCGGCGTCCGGGTACTGCAGCAGCAGCGAGACCAGCCGGAGCAGCGCGGCGCGGTCCTGCGGCCGTTCGACGACGGTGCCGGGGGCGGGCAGCAGTCTCATGACGCCGGCCCCTTGCCGGTGAACAGCTTCAGGCCCAGGCGTCCGTCGCTGCGGCGGCCGGTCACGCCGGTCGGGTGGAACCCGCTCATCCCGGGGCCGCCGTCGCCGTCCAGGCTGCACCCGGCGGCCTGGGCCGACAACGCGGCGGCGTCCTCGCGGTGGGCGGCGGGCACGACGTAGCGCTCCTCGTACTTGGCGACGGCCAGCAGGCGGTACATCTCCTCCATGTCCCGCGCCGTCATCCCGGCCGACTCCAGCAGGTCCCCGGCCACGGTGCCGTCGAGGGTGCGGGCCCGCATGTAGCCGCGCATCGCCGACAGCTTCATCAGCACCCCGGCCACCACCTCGGTGTCCCCGGCGCTGAACAGCCCGGCCAGGTACTCCAGCGGGATGCGCAGGTCGGTGATGGCGTGGAAGACGTTGTCGGGGTCGTCGGCGTCCGCGCCGGCCCCGGTCACGGCGTCGAGCACCGGCGACAGCGGCGGGATGTACCAGACCATCGGCAGCGTGCGGTACTCCGGGTGCAGCGGCAGCGCCACCCGGTAGCGCATGGCCAGCCGGTAGATCGGCGAGCGCCGCGCGGCCTCGATCCAGTCCTCGCTGATCCCGCCGGCCCGCGCGGCGGCGGCCACCTGCGGGTCGTCGGGGTCGAGGAAGACCTTGCGCTGGGCCTCCAGCAGGTCGCGCGGGTCGGGCACGCGGGCGGCGGCGAGCACGGCGTCGGCGTCGTACAGGACGAGGCCGATGTAGCGCAGCCGGCCCACGCAGGTCTCGGCGCACACGGTCGGCTGTCCCGCCTCGATGCGGGGGAAGCAGAACGTGCACTTCTCGGCCTTGCCGGTCTTGTGGTTGACGTACACCTTCTTGTACGGGCACGACGAGACGCACATGCGCCAGCCGCGGCAGCGGTCCTGGTCCACCAGGACGATGCCGTCCTCCTCCCGCTTGTACATCGCGCCGGAGGGGCAGGCGGCCACGCACGCCGGGTTGAGGCAGTGCTCGCAGATGCGCGGCAGGTGGAACATGAAGGTCTGGTCGAACTCCATGCGCACCTTCTCGGCCATGGCCGCCAGGTTGGGGTCGCCGTGGGCGTGCTCGGGGGCGCCGCCGAGGTCGTCCTCCCAGTTGGCGCCCCACGTGATGTTCATGTCCTTGCCGGTGATGGCCGACTTGGGACGGATGACCGGCACGTGCGGCCCGGCGGGGGCGTTGAGCAGGGTGTCGTAGTCGTAGGTGGCCGGCTCGTAGTAGTCGTCCAGGTCCGGCAGGTCGGGGTTGGAGAACAGGCTGAGCAGCCGCTTGACCCGGCCGCCCGCGCGCAGCTTGAGCCGGCCGCGCCCGTCGAGCTGCCAGCCGCCGTGCCAGCGTTCCTGGTCCTCGTACCGCTTGGGGTAGCCGACGCCGGGCTTGGTCTCGACGTTGTTGAACCAGACGTACTCGACGCCGTCCCGGTTCGTCCAGGTCTGCTTGCAGGTGACGGAACAGGTGTGGCAGCCGATGCACTTGTCCAGGTTCATCACCATGGCGACCTGTGCCATGACGCGCATCAGTAGGTCACCTCCTGGCCGCGGCGGCGGATCACCGTGATCTCGTCACGCTGGTTGCCGGTCGGCCCGTAGTAGTTGAAGGCGTAGGTGAACTGCGCGTACCCGCCGATGAGGTGGCTGGGCTTGAGCAGCAGCCGGGTGAGGGAGTTGTGCACGCCGCCGCGCCGGCCCGAGCGCTCGGTGAGCGGGACGTTCACGTTGCGGTCCTTGGCGTGGTACATGTACACCGTCCCGGCCGGCATCCGGTGGGAGACGACCGCCCTGGCCACGACCACGCCGTTGCGGTTGTACGCCTCGATCCAGTCGTTGTCGGCGGCCCCGATCGAGGCGGCGTCCTCGACGCTCATCCAGATCGTCGGCCCGCCCCGCGACAGGGCCAGCATGTACGCGTTGTCCTGGTACTCCGAGTGGATCGACCACTTCGAGTGCGGCGTCAGGTACCGCACGGTGACCTCGGCGCCCTGCCCGTCAGCCTGCCCGTCGCGCTGGTCGCCGTGGTGGCGGCGCAGGTCGAGCGGCGGCCGGTAGGCGGGAAGCTGCTCGCCCAGCTCGATGATCCAGTCATGGTCGAGGAAGAACTGCTGCCGGCCGGTCAGGGTGTGCCATGGTTTGTCGCGTTCGACGTTGATGACGAACGCGGAGTAGCGGCGCCCGCCGGTCTCCGAGCCCGACCACTCGGGCGAGGTGATCACCGGCTGCGGTCTCGACCGCGTGTCGGCGAACGTGATGCGTTTGCCCTCGTGCTCGGCGGCCAGGTCGGCGAGCCTGGTCCCGGTGCGCTTCTCCATGGTCTCGAAGCCCTGGGTGGCCAGGCGGCCGTTGGTGGTGCCGGACAGCGCGAGGATGGCCTCGCACATCCGGTCGGCGGTGCCCAGGGAGATGTGGCCCTCGGGGGTCTCGCCGTTCTGCTCACGCAGGCGGTCCAGCTCGGGGCCCACCCGGTAGGTGATGCCCTTGGTGGTCAGGCCCAGGTCGGCGAAGAGCGGCCCGATCCCGCGGACGCGCTCGGCGACGGCGCCGTAGTCGCGCTCGACCGTGACGATCTTGGGCATCGTCCGGCCCGGGACGGGCTCGCACTCGCCGTGCTTCCAGTCGCGCACCCGGCCGCCCGGCTGGGCCAGCTCGTCCGGGGTGTCGTGGGTGAGCGGGACGGCCAGCACGTCGGTGCGCCGGCCCAGGTGGCGGGCGGCCAGCTTGGAGAAGGCGTCGGCCAGCCCGAGGAAGGCGTCGTGGTCGGACCTGGTCTGCCAGGGCGGGGCGATGGCCGGGTTGAAGGCGTGCACGAACGGGTGCATGTCGGTGCTGGACAGGTCGTGCTTCTCGTACCAGGTGGCGGCGGGCAGGACGACGTCGGAGAACAGCGCCGTGGACGTCATCCGGAAGTCGATCGTCGTCAGCAGGTCGAGCTTGCCCTCCGCGGCGTTCTCCCGCCAGGTCACCTCGGCCGGGCGCAGCCCCTCGGGCGTCTCCTCGTTGCGCGCCTCGGCGTCGGCGCCGAGCAGGTGGCGCAGGAAGTACTCGTTGCCCTTGCCGGACGAGCCGAGCAGGTTGGCCCGCCACACGGTCAGCACCCGCGGGAAGTTGGCCGGGTCGCCCGGGTCCTCGGCGGCGAAGCGCAGCCGCCCGGCCTTCAGCTCGTCCACCACGTGCTCGGCCACCGGGACGCCGCGCGCGGCGGCCTCGTCGGCGAGCTTGAGCGGGTTGCGGTCGAACGTCGGGTGCGAGGGCAGCCAGCCCAGCCGGGCCGCCTGGGCGTTGCAGTCGGCGAACGAGCGGCCCGCGAACCTGCCCTCGCCCAGCGGGCTGGCCAGCTCGCCGGCCCCGAAGCTCTCGTAACGCCACTGGTCGGTGGCCAGGTACCAGAACGCGGTGCCGGCCATGTGCCGGGTCGGGCGCTGCCAGTCGAAGCCGAAGGCCAGGTGCTGGAAGCCGGTGACCGGGCGGACCTTCTCCTGGCCCACGTAGTGCGCCCAGCCGCCGCCGTTGACGCCCTGGCAGCCGGTCAGCAGCACCAGCGTCAGGAACGAGCGGTAGATCTGGTCGGAGTGGAACCAGTGGTTGGTGCCGGCGCCCATCGCGATCATCGACCGGCCCTGCGTGCGCTCGGCGTTGCGGGCGAACTCGCGGGCGATCCTGGCGATCGTGGCGGCCGGGACCGAGGTGATCTCCTCCGCCCAGGCCGGGGTGTAGGGCTGCGTGGCGTCCTCGTAGCTCGCCGGCCATTCGCCGGGCAGGTCGCGGGCCACGCCGTACTGGGCCATGAGCAGGTCGAACACCGTCGTGACGAGCTTGCCGGCCAGCTCGGTGACCGGGACGCCGCGGCGCATGACCGTGCCGCCCTCGGTGGGCCCCTCGTCGAAGCGCGGCAGGTCCACCTCGACCGCGCGCCCGGACCGGCCGAGCAGGGTCAGCGCGGGGACGGCGCCGTCCAGGTCGAGGTTCCAGCGGCCCTCGCCCTCCTGGCCCCAGCGGTGGCCGAGCGAGCCGTTCGGCACCTGCGCGGCGCCGGTCGTCTCGTCCAGGAAGACGGTCTTGAACTCGGCGTTCTCGCTGTCCTGGCCCAGGTCGGCGGCGGTCAGGAAGCGGCGCGGCACGTACGCGTCGCCGCGCGGCTCCAGCGTCACCAGGAACGGCAGGTCGGTGTACTTGCGCACGTAGTCGGTGAAGTAGGGCACCTGGCGGTCGCGGAAGAACTCGGTCAGCGTCACGTGGCCCATCGCCATGGCCAGGGCGCCGTCGGTGCCGGGGTGCGGCGCGAGCCAGTCGTCGGCGAACTTGACGTTGTCGGCGTAGTCCGGGCTGACCGCGACGACCTTGGTGCCCTGGTAGCGGGCCTCGGTCATGAAATGGGCGTCCGGGGTGCGGGTGACCGGGATGTTGGAGCCCCACATGATCAGGTAGCGGGAGTTCCACCAGTCGGCCGCCTCGGGCACGTCGGTCTGGTCGCCCCACACCTGCGGCGAGGCGATCGGCAGGTCGGCGTACCAGTCGTAGAACGACAGCAGCGTGCCGCCGATCATCGACAGGAAGCGGGTGCCGGCCGCGAACGAGGCCATCGACATCGCCGGGATCGGCGAGAAGCCCACCACCCGGTCGGGGCCGTGGTCCTTGATGGTGTGCACGTGGGCGGCGGCCATGAGCTCCAGGACCTCGTCCCAGCTCGACCGGACGAACCCGCCCTTGCCGCGGGCCCGCTTGTAGGCCCGCGCGCGCTCGGGGTCGCCGGTCAGCTCCGCCCACGCCAGCACGGGGTCGCCCAGCCTGGCCTTGGCCTCGCGCCACATCTCCAGCAGCACCCCGCGCACGTACGGGTAGCGCACCCGCGAGGGAGAGTAGGTGTACCAGGAGAAGGACGCGCCACGGGGACAGCCGCGCGGCTCGTACTCGGGCGACTCCGGGCCGACCGACGGGTAGTCGGTGGCCTGGTGCTCCCACGTGATCAGGCCGTCCTTGACGAACACCTGCCAGGAGCACGAGCCCGTGCAGTTCACACCGTGCGTCGAGCGCACCACCTTGTCGTGCGCCCACCGGTCCCGGTAGAAGCGGTCCCAGGCGCCGGGATCGACCTGGTGCAGGGTGCGGCCGTCGGCCGACACCTCCGCCCTGGTGAAGAACTTCCTGGCCGCCAGCAACGGCCCCATGCCCGGGATCGCGTCTATGTCGCTCACAACTCTTCCCCTGCCACAACGGTCATGGATCCAGGCTGGTGGGCGGGCAGGCGCTCCCGGCAGGGACCAAAGTCCCTTCGTACCGGCCGATGGGCCCACGACCGGCGCCCGGGACCTTGGTCCCTACTTCCGGGTGACGGGAGGCGGTAGCGTCGGAGGCATGATTCGTGTGTTCCTTCTCGACGATCACGAGGTCGTGCGGCGTGGCGTGGCCGCCCTGCTGGGCTCCGAGGACGACATCGAGGTGATCGGCGAGGCCGGGACCGCCGAGTCGGCGATCGCCCGCATCCCGGCGCTGAAGCCCGACGTCGCGGTGCTCGACGTGCGCCTGCCCGACGGCAACGGCGTCGACGTGTGCCGGGAGGTGCGCTCGAAGCTGCCGGGGCTGGCCTGCCTCATGCTGACCTCGTTCGCCGACGACGACGCCCTGTTCGACGCGGTGATGGCCGGCGCATCGGGCTACGTGCTCAAGCAGATCCACGGCTCCGACCTGGTCGGCGCGGTGCGCACGGTGGCCTCCGGGCAGTCGCTGCTCGACCCGCAGACCACCGCCGCCATGTTGCAGCGGCTGCGCGACCAGGCCGCCCGGCAGGACCCGCTGGCGGCGCTGTCGGAGCAGGAGCGGAACATCCTCGACCTGATCGGCGAGGGGCTGACCAACCGGCAGATCGGCGAGCGCATGTTCCTGGCCGAGAAGACGGTCAAGAACTACGTGTCCAACCTGCTGGCCAAGCTCAACATGCAGCGCCGCACGCAGGCCGCCGCGCTGTCGGCGCGGTTGCGGGCCGACCGTCGCGACTGAGCGCCCCCGCGTCGGGACTCGCGTCGGGACTTTCGCCTCTGACACCGGGAACGTGCCTGGTGGGAGGCTGAGAAGCATGCAACTCGACTCGTCCGGGCTCCAGGTGCTCTCCCGTGAGGAGTGCCTGCGCCTGCTGTCGTCCACGCCGATCGGGCGGATCGTCTTCACCGATCGCGCTCTGCCGGCCGTGCAGCCGGTCAACTTCTGCCTCGACGGAGAGCGCGTGGTCATCCGCACCTCGATCGGGTCGAAGCTGGCCGCGGCCACCCGGCAGGCCGTGGTGGCGTTCGAGGCCGACGAGTTCGATCCCGCGATGCGCACCGGCTGGTCGGTGACGGCGGTCGGGCACGCGCGGGCGGTGACCGATCCGGCCGAGACGGCCCGGCTGGCCGCGCTGCCCCTGTCCCCGTGGGCTCCGGGCAGCCGCGATCACTACATCGTGGTCGACGCCGAGCAGCTGTCCGGCCGCCGGATCGCCGGCTGACCTGTCGTCAAGGCGCGGGGCCCGGCCGGACGGCCGGGCCCCGCCTTTGCGTGGGGTGCGGTCAGCGCCTTTGCGTGGGGTGCGGTCAGCGCCTTTGCGTGGAGTGCGGTCAGCGCGAGCCGGCCGGGCCGGCCACGCGGCGGGCGGCCAGCGCGCGGACCGCGGTCACCGTCAGGGCCAGCGTCACCACGGCGGTGACCGCCAGCAGGGCCAGGCCGAGGCCGTACGAGCCGAGCCGGCCGTACAGGAAGCCCATCACCAGCGGCGGGACGAACCCGCCGAGCCCGCCGGCGGCGCCGACCAGGCCGGTGACCGTGCCGACCTTGTCGGCCGGGGCGACCTGCGCGACCAGCGCGAAGGTGGCGCCGCTGCCGGCGCCGAGCGCGGCGGCCATGGTCAGGAACGCGATCGTGCCGACCGGCATGAGGCCGGGGGTGAGCGCCTGCACGGCCGCCGTGCCGGCGGTGAGGACGAACACGCCGGTCAGCACGGGCACCGGGCCGACGCGGTCCGACAGCCAGCCGCCGATCGGCCGGGCCAGCACGGCCAGCACGACGAACCCGGCCATCCTGTTGGCGGCGTCGGCCTGCTCCAGCCCGTAGCCGGTCTGCAGGTAGGCGGGCAGGTAGACCGAGAAGGCGACGTAACCGCCGAAGGCGACCGCGTACAACACGCACGCCTGCCAGGTGATCGGCAGCCTGAGCGCGGCGGCCATGCGGGCACCGAGCGGCTGGGTGACGACGGCACGGCCGGGCGCGTCGCGCAGCACCAGCCACGCCACGACCGCGTACGCGGCCAGCACGACGGCGGTGATGAGGAACGGCACGGCGGCGCCGCCGGCGCGGACCAGCGGGACGGTGGTCAGCGCGCTGATCGCGGTGCCGCCCATCCCCGCGCCGAAGATCCCGACCGCCAGGCCGCGCCGGTTCGGCGGGAACCAGGCGTTGACGAACGGCACCCCGACGGCGAACACGGTGCCGCCGACGCCGAGGAAGAACCCGCCGATCAGCAGCGAGACCATCGACGTCTGCCCGAACAGGCCGATGAACAGGACGGGGACGATGGTGGCCGCCGAGACCAGCGGGAACATCACCCGCCCGCCGAACCTGTCGGTGAGCGCGCCGACCGGGATGCGGCCCAGCGACCCCACGATCACCGGGACGGCCACCAGCAGCGCCTGCTGCCCGGCCGACAGCCCGAGCAGCTCCTTGAAACGCGGCCCGAGCGGACTGAGCAGGGCCCAGGCCCAGAAGTTCACCGCGAAGCCCAGGGTCGCCAGGGTGAGCATCAACGCCGGGCTGCGGCCGGGGGTGGTGGCCGGTGCGTTCGTCATGTCTTCCTCACGTGGTTCATGCGGAGGTGGGGGCGGCCTGGATGGCCGCGATCACCTGGCTTTGCCGTCCCATCACAGCTCAGCGGGCATGACGCGGGGTATGGACGAAGGTCCCGACCTCCCGGGACTTAGGACGCGCGAGGGCTACGCGGCCGTCACAGCGGGACGTGCCAGCGCAGGCGGGTGCCGCCCTCCTCCGGCGTCTCCAGCTCGGCGGCCCCGCCGAGGTCGGCGGCCCGTTCCTCGATGTTGCGCAGGCCGCTGCGCCGCCCGCCGTCGCCCACGCCGACGCCGTTGTCGCCGACGAGGAGGGTGAGCCGGCCGCCGGCGACCTCGATGGAGACCTCGGCCCGGGTGGCGTGGGAGTGGCGCACCACGTTGGACAGCGCCTCGCGCAGGACGGCGAGCAGGTGACCGGCCACCTGGTCGGGCACCAGGGTGTCGATCTGGCCCTCCATCCGCAGGCCGGGCATGAACCCCAGGTGCGCGCCCGCCCCCTCCACCAGGTCGACGATCTTCGTGCGCAGGCTCGGCGCGGCGTCCTCGCGCGGGGTCTGGAGGGCGAAGATGGACGAGCGGATCTGCCGGATGGTCTCGTCCAGCTCGTCGATGGCGTGCTGGAGCCGTTTGCCCGCCTCCGGCCGCTCGACCAGCCGGACGGTGCTCATCAGCGTCATGGCCGTGGCGAACAGCCGCTGGATGACGACGTCGTGCAGGTCCTTGGCGATGCGGTCGCGGTCCTCCAGCAGGCCGAGCCGTTCGGCGTCGCGGCGGGCCTCGGCCAGCTCCAGCGCGATCGCCGCCTGCCCCGCGAACGACTCCAGCATCTGCTGGTCGGCCCCGCTGAACGGCAGCCGCCCGCCGCGCTTGGCCAGCATGAGCACGCCGCGCACGCGGGGGGCGGCGCCCAGCGGCACCATCAGGCCGGGGCCGTAGCCCAGCCGCCGCAGCGGCGAGTCGGGGTAGGGCGCGCCCGGCAGGTCGCGTTCGGACCTGGGCTCGCCGTGCGTGAACGCCTCCCCCGCCAGGGTGGCCGAGACGTCGAAGGCCATCCCCAGCAGCTCGTCGGCGCCCTCGCCCTCGGCCACGTCGACGGTCAGCGTGCCGCCCGACGGGTCGGGCAGCAGCACCTGGACCAGGTCGGCGTCGGTCATCTGGCGGGCCCGCGCCGCCATGGTGGTGAGCACCTCGCGGGAGCCGGCGCCGGACAGCAGACTGGTGATGATCTCCGAGGACGCCTGCAGCCAGGTCTCACGCCGGCGCGACTCCTCGTACAGCCGGGCGTTCTCCACGGCGACGCCGGCGGCGGTGGCCAACGCGATCACGATGGCCTCGTCCTCCTCGTCGAAGTCGCCGCCGCCGCGTTTCTCGGTCAGGTAGAGGTTGCCGAACACCTCGTCGCGCACCCGCACCGGGACGCCGAGGAAGGTGCCCATCGGCGGGTGGCCGGGCGGGAAGCCGTAGGACTCGGGGTGGTCGGAGATGCGGCCCAGCCGCAGCGGGCGGGCGTCCTTGATCAGCAGGCCGAGCAGGCCCAGCCCGTGCGGCCAGTGCTCGATCCGGGCGATCTCCTCCTCGCTCAGCCCCACCGGGATGAACTGGACGAGCGTCTGCTCCTCGCCGACCACGCCGAGCGCCCCGTAGCTGGCGTCCACCAGCTTGGTGGCCGTCTCGACGATCCGCCGCAGCACGGTCTCCAGGTCGAGGTCGCTGCCCACCGAGACGACGGCCTCCAGCAGCGCGTGCACCCGGTCGCGGGTGGCGAGGACGGCGTTGAGCCTCGTCTGCAGCTCGGCCAGCAGCTCGTCGAGCCGCATCTGGGGCATCAGGCTACGCTGCTCACTTTCCGACATACCGTTCAGTGTCCCAGCAAGTGCCCTCGCCGCCGGAATCAGCCCGCCGGGCCCGTCCGCCTCTACAGCAGCGGCGGGACGGTGAACAGGTCGTCCCGGTCGCGTTCCAGCTCGGTCACGACGTCGACGACGCCCTCCACCGCCCGGACCGCCTCCGTCAGCGCGGCGGCCCGCGCGCGGGTCGCCACCCTGCCGGTGATCGTGACCACGCCGGCGTCGACCGTGACCGCGAACGTGCCGTCCGGCGGGAGCACGGCCCTGACGTCCGCCTCCAGCTCGGCGGCCGGGCGGGTGAAGACGCGCAGCACGTCGCGCTGGTGCAGGGTGCCGACGACGCGTCCGGTGACCGGGTCGATCACCGGGAGCTGCCTGATCCGCCGGGCGTGCATGATCCTGGCCGCCTCGCGCACCGGCATGCCCGGGGTGACCGTGACCGCCGGCGACGTCATCAGCTCCGCGGCGGTGACGGCGGCGGCCTTGCGCTGCTCCTGCCGCCGCGCCCGCGAGTCGAGGACGGAGACGGCGTGCCGGGCCCGGCCGGTCTCCTTGAGCAGCAGGTCGTCCTCCGACACCACGCCCACCGGCCGCCGGTCGGCGTCGATCACGGTGACCGCGCCCACCGCGTACCGCTTCATCGCCGCCACGATGTCGGCGAACGACGCGTGCTCCAGCACCGCGATCGCCACGCGTCCCATGACGTCCTTGACCTCGATCGACATGATCGCCACCTCGCTTTCCGCCTCCACGGTCCCGCGCGCGGGGGCGGTGGCGGCAGCGGCGAACGTCCCGCGGGCGAGGGGCTAAGGTCCTGGACGGCCGGAGCGGGTGTCAGTGCAGCGGGCCGGCGAAGACCACGATCTCGTCGATGTCGCCGGCGGCGGTGAGGTGCACCATGTCGGTGCCCGACAGGACGGTGGCGCCGTCGGGCCCCTCGAAGCGCCAGCCGAACCGGGCCCACTCGTGCGGCGCGTCGACGGACGTCGTCCGGACCATGCGGCAGCCGCCGGCCCGGTAGCCCTGGACCACCTCGGTGACGAAGTCGGCCACCGCGCCCCGGCCGGATCCGCGGCCGAGCGGCCCCCAGAACACCACGTCGGCGGCGAGGGCACGGCTGAGCAGCGCGGAGCGGTGGTCGGGGTCGTCGGCGTTGGCGGCGGCGATGAAGGCGTCGATCGCGTCGGCGTGGGCCCGGTGGTGCCGCTGCGGGGATGCCGCCGGTTCGTGCGCGGTCATGTCGTCCTCCATCCGTCGCCGGGGCGTGCGGGAACCGGGGCCGGTCGCACGCCGATCGCCATGAGCCAGTACATCACGAGCGCGCTCCTGGCCTACTCCTCTTCCGGCTGGTTCCCCACGAGCAGGTTGAACGCCCCGGTCAGCAGGTTGAGCGAGACCAGGCCGACGACCTCGGCGATCACCCGGTCGCTCCAGCCGAGGGAGCGCAGCCCCGCCACCTCCTCGTCGGTGATGGACGACGGCTCGACCAGCACCCGCACCGCCACCGCGATCAGGGCGGCCTCCCGCGCGTCGGCCGAGGTGCCCTGGCGGGCCAGGGCGACGTCGGCCTCGCTCAGCCCGGCGGCCAGCGCCCCCTCGGTGTGCGCGGCCAGGCACGTGGCGCAGCCGATCCACTCCTGCACGGCCAGGGAGATCTTCTCGCTGAGCGCGCGCGGGATCTTCACCCGCTTCATCGCCCGGGAGAAGTCCAGATATCCCTGGAGCAAGGCGGGCGAGTGGGCCATCGTGGACACCATGTCACCCGCCCCGCCGTGCCTGGCGACGATGTCGTCCAGGATCTGACGGGACTTCTCGGGGGCCTTCTCAGGAACGAGCGGTTCAAGACGTCTCATACGGCGCACTCTATACCCGTAGGGGGTATCCGGGAAACCGGTCGCGGATCCGTTGAACCGGATCCGGCGGGCCCGCGTACCTTCGAGCATGCACAGGCTCTTGCGCGGTGAGATGTTCATGCTGGGCGGCTTCGTCGCGGCGGCGGCGGCGACGATCCTGCTGATCCTGCCTCCGTCGATCGACCCCGCGGACGCGCAACGGACCCTCACGCCCTCGGGCCCCCTCTCGGCCGCCGACGTCGACCTGCTGATCAAGGTGCGGCAGGCGGGACTGTGGGAGATGCCCGCGGGCGAGTACGCCGCCACCCGCGCCCAGTCGCAGCGCGTCAAGCAGGTCGGCAAGCAGATCATGGGCGAGCACCAGAAGCTGGACCAGATGACCCGCGACACGGCGGCCAGACTCGGCGTCGCCCTGCCCGACGAGCCCAACCCCGACCAGCAGCGCTGGCTGGCCCAGCTCGCGGCCGAGAGCGGCCCGGCCTTCGACCAGGACTACGCGAACCTGCTGCGCGCCGCGCACGGCAAGGTCTTCGGCACCCTGGCGCTCGTCCGGGCCGGGACCAGGAACGCCGAGATCCGCAAGTTCGCCCAGGAAGGCATCAACTTCGTCATGCGCCACATGACGTACCTCGAATCGACCGGCCTGGTGAACCACAACCAGCTCCCCGAGCCCCCGCCCCCGTCCCCCGCCCCGCCCACCTCCTGACCTGCCGGCCCCTGGAAGCGCGTCTTCCCATGGGGGACCGGTCCCATCGACACTCCGGCGGAACACCGACCTCATGCCCGAACCCCTCGAAGCACCCGTCCGCGCGTCGCGGCAGGCGATCGCCGCCCTGGGCATCGCCCTGCTGGCGGGGTGCGCGGCCGCCCCCGTCCCCCAGGGGCGGCCGGCGCACCACCACGGCGCCGCTCCCTCCGCCCCCGCCCCCGCCCCCGCCGTCGCCGTCGCGCCGAAGGTGCCGGCCGGCGACATGAAGCAGCTCACCACCCTGCTCGGCTGCCCCGCCGGCAAGCTGCAGACCGACGCCGCCGAGCTGCGGCAGGCGGCCTGCGACACCCCCCAGGGTCGCCTGACGATCGTGACGTTCAGCACCGACAAGGGCAAACGAGACTGGCTCGACATCGCCCAGGCGTACGGCGGCGCGTACCTGGTCGGCGACCGCTGGGTCGTCGTCGCCACGGCCGACCTGCTGGACCGGTTACGCGGCCGCCTGGGCGGCGAGCTTGAGACCCCCCGACACCATTGACCCCTCCCAGCCGGACCGGCTCCCCGCCGAGCCTGCCCGTCGCGCCCGCGTGTCGCGCCGCCCGTCGCGCCAGCCTGTCGCGCGCCCGGTAGTCCGCCCCCCGCGCCCGCCCCCCGCGCCCGCCCGGTGCGCAAGGACGCGGATGACGACCCGGCCGGGCTCTGGCACGATGGCCGGATGCAGGTCGCCCGTCCCGTGGTCCGCGCGCTTCGCGCCGCGGTGTTCACGGCCGTGTGCGTCCTGGCCTCGGCGGCCCTGCACACGCTGGTCGGCGGCACGGCGATCGCGCCCGGCCCGCTGGCCCTGGCCGTCGCGGCGACCTTCGCGGCCGCCTACGCCGCCGGGTCCCGTCCCCGCGGACGGGCGCCCCTGCTGGCCATGTGCGTGGCCGCCCAGTACGGCCTCCACGAGCTCTTCGACGCCTCCGAGTCCGCCCGGTACGGCCTGAGCCCCCTGCTCGACGCCTCCTCGCCGTCCTTCGGCGGGCCGCTCGCCGGTCCGTTCGGCGGGCCGTCCGCCGGGTCGCCCGCCGGGGCCGTCGCCCATGGGCACGGCTCCTCCGGGATGGTGGTGATCCACCTGGCGGTGGCCGTCTCGTCGAGCTGGTGGCTGGCCCGCGGTGACGCGGCGCTGGCGGCGTTGCTGCGGTTGAGCACGGTCCGGCTGGCCCGGCTGTGGGCCGTCCTGTGCGCCTGGCTGTCCGTCCTGGCTCCGCCGCCCGCCGGGCCAGCCCGCGCGTGCCCGCTGTGGCCTCCCGTGGCGGGTCACCGGGCGCTGCTGCTGGCTCCGGTCCTCTCCCGGCGCGGGCCGCCCCGCCCGGCTGCGCACGCCCGGCCGTCCGGCCGCTGACGTTCCCCGTCATGCGGCGGGTCCGGCGTGCCTCCCGGCAGGCAGACGACCCAGCCGGCGCCGCCGCGGTACGCCCCTCGCGTCCCGTCGCGCGCCGGACCGCATGTCCATCCGGCGATCGAGCCGGATCCAGGAACCTCGGAGTTCGCAGTGACCCCTTCCCTTCGTCCCGCGCGTCGCCCGTTCCGGGCGGCCGTTCGTGCCGGTGTCGCCGTCGGCGGCGCCGTCCTGCTGCTGCTGGCCGCCGCGCCCGCCGCGCTGGCCCATGACCGGCTGAAGAGCAGCTCACCCGCCGACGGCGCCAAGCTCGCGCAGGTGGAGAGCATCGAGCTGGAGTTCACCTCCCGCATGACCCTGCCGACCCTCGTGCTCGACGGCCCGGCGGGCGAGAACCTGCCGCTGGGCAAGCCGCGGGCCCAGGGCGTCACGGTGAAGGCCGAGCCGGCCGCGCCGCTGGAGCCCGGCAAGTACCGGCTGGCCTGGCGGGTGGTCTCCTCCGACGGCCACCCGATCGCCGGCGAACTGCGTTTCACCGTCACCGCCCCGGCCACCCCGGCCGCGAGCGAGCCCGAAGCCACCCCGACCGAGACCACGTCTGAGACCCCGAGCTCGACCGGGACCTCGGCCGAGGTCGCCCCGGCGGCCTCCTCGTCACCGGTCGCCCAGGCCGAGGCGGACACGGGCTCGGGCGGCGTGCCCGGCTGGTTGTGGGTGGCCGCGGCGGCGCTGGTCGCGGGCGGAGCCGCGACCGTCGTGGCCGGCCGCCGCAGGCGCACCACCGGGGACGCCGACCCCAGACCCTGACCGGGTCGCGGGCGGTCTAGGTGGCCATGGCCGCCGGCAGGCGCGGCCGGAGGGCCCTGCGGTGTTCCAGACGGGCCACCGCCAGGGCCGAGACCAGCCCCGCGAAGGTCAGTGACAACCAGGGCAGGCCCGCCCAGCCCGCGTCGGCGGCGACGTCCAGCAGCGCGCCCGACAGCAGGTTCCCGGCCAGGATCCCCGCGCCGGAGGCCAGGTTGTACAGGCCGTAGTAGGTGCCGACCAGCTCCTCGCCCGCCATGTCGGCGATGGTGGCCATCTCGAACGGGAAGGCCACCAGCGTCCCGGCGCCGAGCAGCAGCGCGCACAGCAGCGCGGCCGTCAGCGTCGCCGCCCGCGGCAGGTGGAGCTGCGCGGCGGCGACCATGGGCAGGAAGGCCGCCCCCATGAGGGCCAGCCCGCGGGTGATCGCCTGGCCGCGGCTCCACCGTTCGCCGCACCAGGCGGTCAGGCGCACCTGCCCGGCGATGCCGAGCAGCGCCGACACCGCGTACAGGGCGGTCACCGCCCACTGGCCGCCGCCGGCCCGCTGCACCTCCAGCGGCAGGGCGAGGTACATCTGGTACGACAGCGCGTACGAAGCGATCATCGACGCCGCGAACGAGACGAACGCGCGGTCACCGAACGCCTGCCGCCACGCCCGCAGCACCGGCTGCCGCGCCCGCCCCGGCTCCCGGGGCCGCGCGGGCAGGTAGAACCCCTGCATCACGGTCAGGACGGCGAAGATCCCCGCCGCCCCCAGGCACACCGCGGTGAACCCGCCCGCCAGCAGCAGCACCCCGAGCAGCGGCCCGAGCAGGATGCCGCCCTGGTAGAACACGTTGAACACGGCGAAGGCCGCCACCTTGCGCGGCCCGGCCGCGGCGGCCAGGTACGCGCGGGCGGCCGGGTTGAACAGCGCACCAGCCAGCCCCGTGATCACCGCGGCCGCCACCAGCAGCGGCAGCGACGTGGTGAGCCCGAACAGCGCGAACCCCACGGTACGCAGGGCGCACCCCGCCATGATCATGGGTTTGTGCCCGAACCGGTCGGCCAGCGTGCCACCGATCAGGAACATGCCCTGCTGGCTGGCGTTGCGCAGGCCGAGGATGAGCCCGATCGTCCAGGCGGCGAGCCCCGCGCCGGCCGACAGGTGCTGGGCGAGGTAGGGCATCAGCATGTAGAAGCCGATGTTGATGCCCGCCTGGTTGATCTGCAGCAGCCGGATCGGCCGGTCGAAGGAGCGGAACTGCGCCAGCGTGGCCTTCATCGCCGGCCCGCCAGCGGGTCGCGGACGGCGGCGCAGCGGGTCCAGCGGCGCACCTCGCGCTCGGCGGGGTCGTCCAGCTCGTCGGGCGCGTCGGCCGGGGTGACGCCGAGCAGGCCGTGGGCGCGGCAGTAGCCGTCGTCGAACACGGTGTTCCAGTAGCGCCAGGGCCCGTCGGGGAAGACGGCGACGACGCAGCCGCCCGGCCCGGCCCGTCCGGCCAGCCAGCGCGCCACCAGGCTGACGGCTCCGGTGCTCCAGCCGCCGGAGACGTAGTGCTGGGCCGCCAGGGTGCGGCAGGCCCACACCGCCTCGGCGGCGCTCACCCAGTGGACCTCGTCGAAGGCGTCGTAGGCGACGTTGGCGGGGTGGATGCTGGAGCCCAGGCCGCGCATCAGGCGGTGGCGGTCGGGCTGCCCGAAGATGGTCGAGCCGACGGTGTCGACGCCGACCAGCCGCAGCCGGGGCAGGTGGCGGCGCAGCTCGCGGCTGATGCCCGCGCTGTGCCCGCCGGTGCCGACCGAGCAGACCAGCGTGTCGATGTGCGGCAGCTGGGACAGCAGCTCGCGGGCCAGCCCGGCGTAGGCGGCCACGTTGTCCGGGTTGCCGTACTGGTCGGGGCAGTAGGAGCCGGGCAGCTCGGCCAGCAGCTCCTCGACCCGGTCGCGGCGGGCCCGCTGCCAGCCGCCGGTGGGATGCGGCTCCGGCACGATCTCCAGCCGTACGCCGTGGCAGACCAGCAGCCGCTGCATGAGCGGTTCCATGCCGGGGTCGGCGACCAGCACGACCGGATGGCCGAAGGTGATGCCGGCCAGGGCCAGCCCGAGGCCGAGGGTGCCGCTGGTGGACTCGACGATCGTCGCCCCGGGGGCCAGCTCGCCCCGGGCGCGGGCCTGCCGGACCATGTGCAGGGCGGGCCGGTCCTTGATGCCGCCCGGGTTGAAGCCCTCCAGCTTGGCCCAGAAGCCGCCGCCGTCCGCGACGAACGGCGCGGCGACGAACGCCAGCGGCGTGTTTCCGACGGTGACGCAAATACCCGAATTTCCGATGGCGGGTAGAATGTCAGGGCGCGGCAAAGTGTCGTACGACATTGGTTGTTTATCCCCGAGATGAACGGCGCCCGCGCGGCACGGAAGACGCCGCAGGCGTGGTGGAAAAGGACGACGACGAAAGACGCGCGTCCTATATGCGCATCACGCGGAGATTCTCGCGGCCGGAAACGGCCTGTCGCGAGGCGGCCCGCGGCGCGGGTCGTACGGGCCCGGACACGACGGCCGCGGGCCCGGCGGCGAGCACGGGGACGGCGGCCACGGGCGGCGCGGCGGCGGCGGTGGCCGCCCACTCCTGCTCGGTGCCGTGCAGGTGGCCCGGCGGCAGCTCGCCGTGCAGGCACCCGGCGTCGCGCACCGGCATCCGCCCGGACAACCAGCTGACGTGCCGATGCACGTCGAGGTGGGCGCTCTGGACGGACGGCGCGGGGCCGCCCGAGGCCCGCTCGGACAGCTCGACGGCCGCGCACGCGCCGCCGTGCGCGAACACGACGGTGATCAGCATGGCGAGGGCCAGCATCGCGCGCGGCCACCACCGGCCGGCCCCCGAGGCGGGCGGGCGGAACGCGCGGGCTGACCTGGACGTGAGCATCACCGCAGATCATGCCCGGCACGCGGCGCGGCGCGCCGGGAAAAGCCCAAGGCCGAGGTAAAGAAATTCACGGCGCACGGGAATCGCGCACGGGAATCGCCGCCGCCAACCGCTTCCAGACCTCCGGTTCGACGCCCTCGATTTCCCGCCGGATGGCGGGAACGACGGCGAGCCGTTTTCGCCGCGCGGCGGCATCTCCGCGACACTGGCATTCGCCGGCGCGGCCCCGACTCCGCGCCGCCCGACCTTGGGGGTGTCTCATGGCCCTGTCCAGACGCGCGGTCATCGCCGGGGCCGGCGCGCTGGCCGCGCTCCCCCAGGCGCTCCCCCAGGCGCTCCCCCTGGCGCTCCCGCAGGCCGCCGCCGACGCCACGGGCCTGGCCCGGGACGAACGCTTCTGGGCGGGTGTGGCCGCGCAGTTCCGGGTCAGCGGCGACTTCGTCAACCTGGAGAACGGCTACTACGGGATCATGCCGGAGCCGGTCCGGCGCGCCTACCACCGCAACGTCGACGTCCTCAACGCCCGCAACTCCCACCTGCTGCGCACGGCGTACAAGGCCAGGGCCGACGAGGTGCGCGACCGGATCGCCGCGCTGCTGGGCGTCACCCGTGCGGAGATCGCGCTCACCCGGGGCGGCACCGAGGCGCTGCAGAACCTCATCTCCGGCTACCGGCGGCTGCGGCCCGGCGACGCCGTGCTCTACGCCGACCTGGACTACCCCTCCGCCCAGCACACCATGAACTGGCTGGCCGGGCGGCGCGAGGCCACGGTCGCCCGGTTCGTCCTCCCCGAGCCCGCCACCCGGCAGGCGGCGCTGGACGCCTACGAGCGGGCGCTGCGGACCACCCCGAGGGCCCGGCTGCTCCTGCTGTCGCACATGAACAACCGCACCGGCCTGGTGCTGCCGGTCCGGGAGATCGTCGCGATGGCCCGCGAGCGCGGCGTGGACGTCGTCGTGGACGCCGCCCACTCCTGGGGGCAGCTCGACTTCACCCTGCCCGCCCTCGACGCCGACTTCGCCGCGTTCTCGCTGCACAAGTGGATCGGCGCGCCCCTCGGCACCGGATTCCTCTACATCCGCCGGGACCGGCTGGCCGACATCGAGCCCGTCTTCGGCGACGAGAGCTTCCCGGCCGGCGACATCCGCTCCCGGGTCCACTCGGGCACCATGGACGTCGCCGCGCCCCTCACGGTCCCCGACGCGCTCGACTTCCACCTGCGGCTCGGCGCGGCCGTCAAGCAGGCCAGGCTACGCCACCTGCGCGACCGCTGGGTGAGTCAGGTCCGCGACCTGCCGGGCCTGCAGATCCTCACCCCGGACGAGCCCGGCATGTACGGCGCGATCACCGCCTTCCGCATCGCCGGCCGCACCTCCACGGCCGACAACGAGGCCGTCGCCGCCACCTTGCTGGACACCTACGGCCTCTACACGGTCGCCCGCACGGGCATGGCCGGGGGCGACGCCGTCCGGGTCACCCCGGCGCTGTTCACCTCGGCGGCGCAGGTGGACCGGCTGGCGGCGGCGTTGCAGCGGCTGACCCCGCGACTGCGGGCCTGAGACAGGTTGACAGATCACCGACATGTCCCGCTAAGTTAGACATGTGAACAGTTCTTCAGATGAGCATATGTTGGCCGTGGACGGCTGCGCGGTCAAGGTGGTCGACGCCGACCGCGTCGCGGCCGTGCACGAGCGCATGCCCGCCGCCGCGGACCTGGCCGACACGGCGGACGTCTTCGGCCTGCTGTCCGACCCCAACCGGCTGAAGCTGCTGGTCGCCCTGCTGGACGGCGAGCTGTGCGTGTGCGACCTGGCGGCGGTGACCGGGCAGAGCGAGTCGGCGGTCTCCCACGCGCTGCGCCTGCTGCGTGCCCATCGCATCGTGGCCGCCCGCCGCTCGGGCCGGATGGCGTACTACCGGCTGGAGGATCCGCACGTCCGGATGCTGCTGGACCTGGCACTGGCCCACACCGAGCACACCGAGGCCATCCACCCTGAACGCGAAGGGACGTCATGATGGGCGCCGGACACGGACACGGACACGGACAGGCCCAGGGGCACGCCGGGGCCCGGCACCGCTGGCGGCTGGCGGTCTCGTTCGTCCTGATCGGCGCGTTCTTCCTGGTCGAGCTGGGCTACGGCCTCTTGTCGGGGTCGCTGGCCCTGATGTCGGACGCCGGGCACATGGCCGCCGACGTCGTCACCCTCGGCGCGGCGCTGGTCGCCACCAGGATCGCCGCTCGCCCCGACACCACCGGCCGGCGCAGCTACGGCTCCTACCGGGCCGAGGTGTTCGCCTCGCTGCTGGCCGTCGTGCTGATGCTCGGCGTCGCCCTGTACGTCGTGATCGAGGCGATCGGCCGCATCGGCGGGAACGCCGAGGTCTCCTCCGGCCCGATGCTCGTCGTCGGCGCCATCGGCCTCGTGGTGAACCTCGTGGCCCTGCTCCTGCTGCGCTCGGGCGCGAGCGAGAGCCTCAACGTCAAGGGCGCCTACCTGGAGGTCGTGGCCGACACCGCCGGCTCGGTCGGCGTCATCGTGGCCGGCTGGCTGGTGGCCGCCACCGGGCAGGCGTTCTGGGACACCGTCGTCGCGCTGGCCATCGGGGTGTTCGTGGCCGTCCGCGCGATCTCGCTCGGCCGGCAGGTGTTCGCGGTGCTCGGCCAGCACGTGCCCGAGGGCATCGACGCCGCCGCCGTGGCGGCCGACCTGGCCGCCATCGACGGCGTGCACAACGTGCACGACCTGCACCTGTGGACGCTCACCTCCGGCATGAACGTGGCCACCGCGCACCTGGTCACCGCCGAGCCGGGCGACAACCACGCCGTCCTGGACCGGGCCCGCGACGTGCTGCGGCAGCGCCACCACATCGCGCACGCCACGTTGCAGGTGGAGCCGGTCGACCACCAGGGCTGCGACGAACTGGGCTGGTAGCGGGCGGCGCGCCGGCCCTGCCGTCCCCACGCTGCACTTGTCCAACATTGGACGACTCAAATTCTTCCCACGGGTGGATTTGTCGGCTTATGTATTCTCCTGGGCCGCTGAATCGGGAAAGACACCTGTTTCATCACAGTTCGAGGAGCTCGTATGCGCATCACCCTGCGCAGAGGCACCTTCCGCGTCCTTGCGACGGCCGCGGCACTGTCCCTGCCTCTGGCTCTCCTTCCGACCGCGGCGCAGGCGGACCCCACGCCTGCCCCGGCCGAGAAGAAGCTGATCGACTCGGTCACCGCGCCGGCGGTGAAGAAACACCTGCAGGCATTACAGAACATCGCCGACGCCAACAACGGCAACCGCGCCGCCGGCACCAGCGGCCACCTGGCCTCGCGCGACTACGTCGCGGCCAAGCTCAAGAAGGCCGGTTACAACGTCACCCTCCAGCCGTTCGACATCGCCTACTTCGAGGAGAAGTCCACGGCGCTGATGGAGCGCGTCTCCCCCAGCCCGCGCGTCTTCACCCCGACCCCGCCCGACGGCTCCTCCGTCGGCGAGTTCGCCACCATGACGTACTCCGGGTCCGGCGAGGTCACCGCTTCGCTGCAGAACGTGGACCTCGTCCTGCCGCCCGGCCCGACGCCCAGCACGTCCAACTCCGGGTGCGAGGCGGCCGACTTCGCCGGGTTCACGCCGGGCAACATCGCGCTGCTGCAGCGCGGGACCTGCGACTTCGTGGTCAAGGCGAACAACGCCAAGGCCGCGGGGGCCGTGGCGGTGATCGTCTTCAACGAGGGCCAGCCGGGCCGCACCGCGACCCTGCGCGGGAACCTCGGCACGCCCGTCACCATCCCCGTGCTGGGCACCAGCTTCGACGTCGGCCAGGAACTGGCCACGACCGGCGGCGTGATCCACATCAAGACCGACACCGTCAGCGAGATGCGCACCACCTACAACGTCATCGCCGACTCCAAGTGGGGCGACCCGAACAAGGTGGTCATGTCCGGCGCCCACCTCGACTCCGTCCCGGCCGGGCCCGGCATCAACGACGACGGCTCCGGCACCGCCGCCACGCTCGCCGTCGCCGAGGCCCTGGGCAAGATCCCGACCCGCAACCGGCTGCGCTTCGCCTGGTGGAGCGCCGAGGAGCTGGGCCTGCTCGGCTCGATCCACTACGTCGAGACCCTGCCCGCGGCCGAGCTGTCCAAGATCAAGCTCTTCCTCGACTACGACATGCTCGGCTCCACCAACTACGCCTTCAAGATCTACGACGGCGACGACTCCGACGGCGTCGGCGCCCCCGCGGGCCCGCCCGGCTCCGACGAGATCGAGAAGCTCTACGAGAAGTACTTCGACCTGCTGCACCAGGGACACAACGGCACCGACTTCGACGGCCGCTCCGACTACGGCCCGTTCATCGAGGCCGGCATCCCCTCCGGCGGCGTGTTCACCGGCGCCGAGGGCATCAAGACGCCCGAGGAGGCCGCGATCTTCGGCGGCACCGCCGGACAGCCCTACGACCCCTGCTATCACCAGGCCTGCGACACCATCGCCAACATCAACGACAAGGCGCTCGCGCTGAACACCGGCGCGGTCGCCACGGCGGCCGTCGTCTACGCCTACAGCCGCGACCTGCCCGGCCCCGACGCCGCCCGGCCGGACGCCAAGGCCCGGACCGCCACAAGCACCCTCAAGGCGACCATCGAAGGCAGGGAGACCCGCTGACCCCGGCCCTTCCGTGCGCCCGCGCCGGGCGCACGGAAGGATCCGCTCACGCGTTCTACATGTAGATCGATTTGTCCAGTACGCTGATCAACGAGCATTTTGCGGAGAAATTGGAGAAACGCCATATTTTCTTTCTCGCGTCCCCGGGTTGGAATGCAAGCAGACCAGCGATTCACTGCTTCACCGGACGCCAGAAAGGCGGCGCAATGCACGTACTCGCTCAAGTCTCCGGCAACATCACCGCCATCGGTTACGGCCTGGCCGCGATCGGCCCCGGCGTGGGCGTCGGCATCATCTTCGGCCAGGGCGTGCAGGCCATCGCCCGCCAGCCCGAGGCGTATCCGCTGATCCGCCAGAACATCCTGCTCGGCTTCGTCCTCACCGAGGCGCTGGCCCTGATCGGGCTGGTGGCGCCGTTCATCTTCCAGTTCCTCAAGTAATCGCCGCGTTCCGCGACGCGAATGGCGAATTCGAGCTGAAGATGGGTGGCGATGACCGCCCCGGAGTCACGCCACCCCCACGACCATTCCTCAGCGGACGTTCCTCAGCGGACGTTCCTCAACGCACGTTCCTCAGCGCACGGGCAGGCCGGTTACCGCGCGGCCGATGATGAGCCGTTGAATCTCGCTCGTGCCCTCGAAAATCGTGTAAATCTTGGCGTCGCGGTGGAAACGTTCCACCGGGTGTTCCCGGGTGTAGCCGGCGCCGCCGAGGATCTGGATCGCCTGTTCGGTCACCCACACCGCCGTCTCGCCCGCCACCAGCTTCGACATCGAGCCCTCGGCCTGCTCGAACGGCCTGCCGTTGCGGGCCATCCAGGCGGCGCGCCAGGTCAGCAGGCGGGCCACGTCGACGCGGGTCGCCATGTCGGCGAGCAGGAACGCGATCGCCTGGTTGTCGCCGATCCTGCGGCCGAACTGCTCGCGTTCGCGGGCGTAGTCCCTGGCGTACTCGAAGCCCGCGCGGGCGATGCCGACGGCCATCGCGGCGACCGACGGGCGGGTGGTCTCGAACGTGCGCATCGCGGCCTGCTCGCCGGCGCGTTCGCCGTTGCGGACCCTGGCCAGGCGGGCGTCCAGCTTCTCCTTGCCGCCCAGCAGGCAGGAGCCCGGCACGCGCACGTCCTCAAGGATCACCTCGGCGGTGTGCGAGGCGCGGATGCCGTGCTTGCGGAACTTCTGCCCCATCGACAGGCCCGGCGTGCCGGGCGGGACGACGAAACTGGCCTGCCCGCGGGTGCCCAGGGACGGGTCCACCGAGGCGACGACCACGTGCACATCGGCGATGCCGCCGTTCGTGGCCCAGGTCTTGACGCCGTTCAGTACCCAGTCGCCGTTGTCGTGCACGGCGCGGGTGCGGATGGCGCCGATGTCGGAGCCGGCGTCGGGCTCGGAGGCGCAGAAGGCGCCCAGCTTGACGTCGTTCTCCGTGCCGAACATCTGCGGCAGCCACTCCCCCAGCTGCTCCGGGGTGCCGTTCGCGGACAGCGCGGCGGCGGCCAGGCCGGTGCCGACGATGGACAGGCCGATGCCGGCGTCCCCCCAGAAGATCTCCTCGAACGCCACCGGCAGGGCCAGGCCGCTCTGCTCGAACCATTGGGTGGCGAAGAAGTCCAGCGAGTACAGGCCGATCTTGGCCGCCTCCTGGATCACGGGCCAGGGGGTCTGCTCGCGTTCGTCCCATTCGGCGCCCGCGGGGCGGATCACGTCGCGGGCGAACGCGTGGACCCAGTCACG
This sequence comes from Nonomuraea sp. NPDC049655, assembly GCF_044465465.1. Lineage (NCBI taxonomy): Bacteria > Bacillati > Actinomycetota > Actinomycetes > Streptosporangiales > Streptosporangiaceae > Nonomuraea > Nonomuraea sp. NPDC049655. Next base: position 1,058,561 of record NZ_JBITLS010000001.1, on the reverse strand, counting down.
CACCTCGATCACGTCGTCACTGAGCTCCGGACAGAACCCGGTCATCGCGTCCACTCCCTGGCCGTTCCATTGTTACCGTCGGTAACACCCTACCGGCGAGTAGGGCTCGGCCGGAAGGTGCGGCGGTCCGGCGACTCACGGTAATGTTCTGGTCACCGTACGCCCATGTCGATCGAGGAAGGCCGATGGACCGCCGGCTCGCCGCACTTCTCGCCATCCTCGCGCTGGGGGCGGCGTACCTGCTGCTCAGGCCGGTCGCGGGCGTCCGTGCCGTCGCCTACTTCGACGCCGCCGTGGGGCTGTATCCGGGGTCCGACGTGCGGGTCCTCGGGGTGCGGGTCGGGCGGGTCACCGCGGTCAGCCCGGCGGGCGCGCAGGTCCGGGTGGAGCTGGCGCTCGACGCCGGGCGCAAGGTCCCGGCCGCCGCGCAGGCGGTCATCATGGCGCGATCGCTGATCGCCGACCGGTTCGTGCAGCTCACGCCGCCGTACCGGGGCGGGCCCGTGCTCCAGGACGGCGGCACGCTGGGCCGGACCCGCTCGCCGGTCGAGATCGACGAGGCGTTACGCGGCTACGACCAGCTCGCCGCGGCCCTCGCCCCACCGGTCTCGCCGGAGCCCGATTCGCCTCTAGCCGGTTCCCCACGGTCCGGCTCCCCACGGTCCGGCTCCCCACGGTCCGACTCACCGCGGTCCGGTTCCCCTCAGTCCAGTTCCCCTCAGTCCGGTTCCCCGCGGCTCGGTTCGCCTCCGCCGGGGGCGGATGGTGTGGCGGTGGAGGAGCGTGGGGCGCTGGCGCGGTTGTTGCGGGTCTCGGCGGGCACGTTCGGCGGGCAGGGCGAGACGGTGGGGGCCACCGTGCGGGGCCTGTCCGACGCGGCCTCCGTGCTGGCCGGAGACGGCGACGACCTGGCTCAGACCGTCCGCGACCTGGCCACGATCACCGGGGCGATGGCCCGCGACGACGCGCGGATCCGGGCGTTCATGAAGGACCTGGCGGGCGTGTCGGCGCAGCTGGACGGCGAGCGCCAGGAACTGCGCGCGGTGCTGGGCCAGCTGTCCTCCACGCTCACGCAGGTCGCCGACTTCGTCGAGGACAACAGGGGTGAGATCGCCGCCAACACCCGCGATCTCGCCCACCTCACCACCCTGCTGGTACGTCAGCGCGCGTCCATCGGCACGTTCCTCGACACCGCGCCACTCGCCCTGAACAACGCGAACAACGCCTACGACCCCGTGAGCGCGACGTTCCGGGCCCGGTTCAACCTCAACGGCCAGACCGACGACGTCGCGATGTGGTTGTGCTCGCTGGCCCATTCCATGGACGGCGGCTGCGAGTCGCTGCTCGGCGCGCTCAACCCCCTGGCACGGGCGCTCAACGACACGGTGGCGATCGACACGTCGTGGCTGCTGCCCGATGTGCGGGTCGACCGCCCCGACCTGTCGCTCGGCGGGCTCGTCACGATCCGCTGACCGCCTCACGCGGACCGGCCCCCATCAGGCGCCGGGTCGGCGTCCAGTGGGGGCCTGGGGGACGGGTCGGGTCGGTCAGCGGGCGGTAGGGGTGGAGCGGTGGGCGGAGGCGAGGACGGCCAGGGCGGCCACGCCCATGCCGATCGCCAGGCCGTACACCAGCGGGGTGAACCCGCCGAAGGCGGCCGCGAGCTGCGGGCCGACGCTGCCGCCGACGGCGAGGGCGAAGGAGAACAGCGCGAGCGCCGTGCCGCGGGCCGGTCCGGCCTGTGCGGAGATGGCCTCGTTCATGCTGGGCAGGCCGCCGGTGATGGCGGCGACGTAGACGGCCAGCAGGAGCACCAGGCCGAGGGCGCCGGCCCCGCTGAACGCGACGGCCGCCAGGGCGAGCGCGCCCACGGCCAGGAACGCGGCGGCCCTGGCCGTGGCGGGGATCCGGGCCAGCCACGGCATGAGCACCGGCATCAGCACGATCGAGGGCAGCCCGGAGGCGCGCAACGTGAGCAGGTCGGCGGCGGACGTGCCGCCGTAGATCTGCAACCCGGTGTAGACGGCGACGAACCCGGCCATCAGCATGACCGTCGCCAGGTAGCGCAGCGCGAGCACCCGGTCGAACAGCAGGCCGGGCACCGCGCGGTAGGCCGACAGCAGCGACCCGGCCGCCTCGCGCGGCAGGTCGGGCAGCATGACGGCGCGCAGGCCGAGCCCGGCGAGGGCGAAACCGGCGGCCGACAGCAGGAACAGCCCCCGCCAGCCGATCGTCTCGACCAGCACCTGTGCGGCGACCTGCAACAACACGGCCGAGGCCAGGAATGCGCCGGTCACCGCGGCGATGGCGATCACACGGCGCCGCGGCTCCAGCCGTTCGACCAGGTAGGCCATGCCGGCGGGCGGGAACATCGCCACGGCCACCCCCTGCAGGACACGCAACACCAGGGCCACCTCGACGTTCGGGCTCAACGACACCAACGCGCTGGTCAACGCGGCAAGCGGCAGACCGGCCATCAGCAGGCGGCGGCGGCCGTACCGGTCGGAAAGGGGGCCGAACACCAGGAACCCGATGCCGTAGCCGGCGCCGAACGCGGTGACCAGCCAGGTCAGGCCGCCGGGTGAGGCGTGCCAGCCGGTCGCCATGTCGTGCAGCAGGGGGATCACGATGTACAACTGGCCGCTGCACAGGACCGCGGTGAGGGTGAACGCCAACAGGGTGCGGCCAAAGCGGGCGTAATCGGTACGGACTGCCGGAGCGGCCGCCGTACGAGGAAGCGTGAGTGCCATGGGAGAGGACGGTAGCCAACCAACCAGTTGGACGTCAACTAGTTAGTTGGTTTTCAACCAACTAGTTGTTGATGGCAGAATGGTGGCATGTCACCCAAGGTCTCGACCGCCGCCACCCGGGCCGCCCTGCTCGAAGCCGCCCGCGAGGAGTTCGCCGCGTACGGCGTGGCGGGGGCGCGCGTGGATCGCATCGCGGAGCGTGCCGGCGTCAACAAAGAGCGCATCTACGGGCATTTCGGCAACAAGGAGAAGTTGTTCGACGCCGTCATCAACGAGGCGCTCGACGACCTGACGTCGCAGATCGCCCTGCCCGGCGCCGACCCCGTCGACTACGTGGCCCGGCTGACCGACTACTACCGGCGCCATCCCGACCTGGTCCGGCTGCTCATGTGGGAGGCGCTCAACTACCGCGGCCAGGAGCTGCTGCCCGGCCAGGAGGCCAGGGTCGAGCGGTGTGCGCGCAAGGCGGCCTCGCTGGCCGAGGGGCGCGGCGAGGAGCCGTCGAAGGCGACGGCGCGCATGCTGTTCATGCTGACCGGGCTCGCGCTGTTCCCGTCGATGATGCCGCAGCTCGGGCGGATCATGCTGGGCGACGACGCCGACGACCACGACGCCATCCGCGACCAGATCAGCGCCTTCGTGACAGCGGCCCTCAAGTAGCGCCTCCCGGGTCGCCCGCCCGCTGACGCCGCAGGCCGGTCAAGGAGCAGGCAAGGACAGGGCGCCGTGCCGAAGAGGGCCGACCGCTGTGGCGCATCCTCCCGAAGGCAGGCCAAGGGCGGCTGAGCCGGCCGCGTCGGCAGGCCGAGGCGGCGGGAGGCGTCACGGAGGCACGCCGTGCGCGGCGTGAGCCTCACGGAGCCTCACGGAGGTGGTGGGGTGGGGCGGGGCAGGGTGAGCATCGGGGGGCGTTCGCCGATGGCGACCTGGCGGGTCAGGACGTCGTGGCCGCCCTCGCACCGCCGGAACTGGGCCAGCTCCACCCCCGGCGCCTGACGGGCCTCGATCTTCCCCTGGCGCCGCAGCCGCGACCACGCGGCCAGCATGATCTGGGCCGCCATCCCCCCGAGCGCCTCCGTCGACTGCGGGGCGTGCTCGCGCGAGCCCAGGTCCACCTGGGCCAGGCCGTCCAGCCCGGCCAGGTCCAGCAGGTCGATGAGCAGGCCGAGCTCCACCCCGTACCCGGTCAGGAACGGCACGCGTTCCAGGGCCGAGCGGCGGCCGGCGTACTCCCCGGCGAGGGGTTGCACGAAACCGGCCAGTTCGGGCCAGTGCAGGTTGAGCAGCGGGCGGGCGACCAGCTCGGTGACGCGGCCGCCGCCGTTGGGCGCGCCGTTCAGCGGACGGTCGTAACAGCCCTTGGCGTAGGCGACGGTGGGATCGGTGAGCAGCGGCCCGAGCACCCCGGCGACCAGCGAGGCGCGGAAGTGCCTGATGTCGGCGTCGGCGAAGGCCACCACGTCGCCGGAGGTGACCGCCAGCGACTTCCACAGGGCCTCGCCCTTGCCCTCCAGCGGTGCGAGCTCGGGCAGGATGTCGCGCTGGGCGTGCACGGCGGCCCCGGCCCGCGCCGCCACGCGGGCGGTGTCGTCGGCCGAGCACGAGTCGATGACGACGAGCTCGTCCACCAGGCCGTCCAGCTCCCGCCGGATCACCTGGACGATCTCCCCCACGGTCTCCCGTTCGTCGCGGGCCGGCAGGACCACGCTCACCGTGGTGCCCCCCTTGGCCGCCACGAGGTCGCGCAGCGGCCAGTCCGCGGCGCACGACGTTCGGCGATGCCACCATTTCCGCACATCAGGCAGCATGTGCGACACCTCCCCCGTTCCCCCGCTTGTCAGCTTATGCGAGGGTCGCGTGACGCTCCAGGAAGGTATAGACGTCTGCCTCGTCCACACCCGGGAACGACCCGGGCGGCAGGGCGGCCAGGATGTGCGAATTGGCCCGCGCGGACGGCCAGGCGTAGCCCTCCCAGCGTTCGGCCAGCTCAGCGGGCGGACGGCGGCAGCAGTCGCCGTTGGGGCAGCTGGATTTGGTGCGGTTGGTGGTCTCCCGGCCCCGGAACCACCGCGACTCCCGGTACGGCACCCCCAGCGTGATCGCGAAGTCCCGTTCCCGCGAGGGATCGACGTGCGCGACGCAGAAATAGGTGCCGGTGGGCGAGTCGGAATACTGGTAGAACACCGAGAACCGGTCGGGCGAGGCGAACACCTGCCGCCCCGACCACTGCAGGCACATCCGTTGCCCCTCGATGGCCCCCTGCTCGTCGGCGGGGAAGACGATGCCGTCGTTCTCGTACGCCTTGTAGATGGTGCCACCGGCGTCGTTGCGCACGAAGTGACAGACGAGGCCCAGGTGGTGGGTGGCCAGGTTGGTGAAGCGGTGGGCGGCCATCTCGTAGGAGACGGCGAACACGTCCCGCAGGTCCTCCACCGACAGCGCCCGCGCCGCCTTGGCCTCCTGGAGGTAGGGGGCGGCGGCCCGTTCGGGCACGAGCACGGCGGCGGCGAAGTAGTTGGCCTCGGTGCGCTGGCGCAGGAAGTCGGCGAAGTCGCGCGGCTTGCCGTGGCCGAGCGCGAGGTGCCCGAGCGTCTGGAGCAGGATCGTGCGCGGGGTGTGCATGCCGAGCTGCTCGTGTTTGACGTAGATGCGCCGGTTACGCAGGTCGGTGATGGAACGCACCGAGCGCGGCAGGTCCTGGGCGGTGTGGACGGTGTAGCCGAAGTGCGTGACCAGGCCCTGGATCGTGCTCTGGGACAGGGCTCCGGTGCGGTAGCCGACGGCGTCGAGGGCCTCGGCCGCGGCCTTCTCGATGTCGGGGAAGTAGTTGCCCACCTCGCGCTGCCTGCGCCGCAGCTCGGCGTTGGCGGCCCTGGCCTCCTCGGGGGTGGCGGTGCCGCGGGCCTGCCGGGCGCGCAGCTCGCCGTACAGGCCGAGCAGGTGTTCCAGGACGTCGTTGGGCACGCGTGCGGACACCTTGAGCCGGGGCAGGCCGAGACCGGCGTAGATGGGGTCGCGCTGCGCCTCCTCCAGCGCGATCTCCAGCTGGGCGCGCCGGTTGGGCGGCTGACGGCGCAGCAGCTCCTCGACGGGGACGCCCAGCGCGGTCGCCAGGGACTTGAGCAGCGAGAGCTTGGGCTCGCGCTTGCCGTTCTCGAGCAGCGACAGCTGGCTGGGCGCCCTGCTGACGCGCGAGCCCAGGTCCGACAGGGTGAGGCCGCGCTGTTTGCGCAGGTGGCGCAGACGCTGGCCGAACGCGATCAGATCGAGCTCCTGCGTCAAAGACAGCGGTTCTTCGCCTAGCAGGGACGCCATACAGGCATCTTAGACAGAAATTCGGCCCATTTTCTAGCCTTTGGACACCCAGGGCGCGTCGCAGCGGGACGCGCGAGCCGCGTGCGGTTCGGGATGAGGATTGGTCTAGGCCAACAGGAAAACTTGCGATTTCTTCTCATCTGAATACCCACGAGTAATGCACGTCCTGGAAACTTTGACGCTTCTTCTCAGCTCTGGAGCCTATTGACCCGCGGCCTCCGGGCAGATCATCGACGTGAGCCCCAGGGGACGACAAAGGAGCGAACGATGAACGATCGCCTCAAGGGAGCTGCGGAGCAGCTGCAGGACAAGTGGGAGAACGACCCTCGCTGGGCGGGCGTCGAGCGCACGTACAGCGCGCAGGACGTGATCCGGTTGAGGGGAAGCGTCCAGGAGGAGCACACGCTGGCCCGGCTCGGCGCCGAGCGTCTGTGGGACCTGCTGCACACCGAGGACTACGTCAACGCCCTCGGCGCGCTGACCGGCAACCAGGCCGTCCAGCAGGTGAAGGCCGGGCTGAAGGCGATCTACCTGTCCGGCTGGCAGGTGGCCGCGGACGCCAACCTCGGCGGCCAGACCTACCCGGACCAGAGCCTCTACCCGGCCAACTCCGTGCCCGCCGTCGTGCGCCGCATCAACAACGCGCTGCTGCGCGCCGACCAGATCACCTGGTCGGAGGGCGTGCCGGACGCGCCGCACTGGCTGGCGCCGATCGTGGCCGACGCCGAGGCCGGGTTCGGCGGCGTGCTGAACGCGTTCGAGCTGATGAAGGGCATGATCGCGGCCGGCGCCGCGGGCGTGCACTGGGAGGACCAGCTCGCCTCCGAGAAGAAGTGCGGCCACCTGGGCGGCAAGGTGCTGATCCCGACCGGCCAGCACATCAAGACGCTCAACGCCGCGCGGCTGGCCGCCGACGTGTGCGGCGTCCCCTCACTGATCGTCGCGCGGACCGACGCACAGGCCGCGACGCTCCTGACCAGTGACGTGGACCCGCGCGACCAGGCCTTCACCACCGGCGAGCGCACCGCCGAGGGCTTCTACCGGGTGCGCAACGGCGTGGACTCCTGCATCGCCCGCGGCCTGGCCTACGCCCCCTACTCCGACCTGCTGTGGATGGAGACCGGCACGCCGGACCTGGACGTGGCCCGCGAGTTCGCCGAGGCGATCAAGGCCCGCTACCCGGACCAGATGCTCGCCTACAACTGCTCGCCGTCGTTCAACTGGAAGGCGCACCTGGACGACTCCACGATCGCCAAGTTCCAGCGCGAACTCGGGCACATGGGATACAAGTTCCAGTTCATCACGCTGGCCGGGTTCCACTCGCTGAACTACTCGATGTTCGACCTCGCCCAGGGCTACGCCACCGACGGCATGACGGCCTACGTCGAGCTCCAGGAGGCCGAGTTCGCCGCCGAGTCGCGCGGATACACCGCGACCAGGCACCAGCGCGAGGTCGGCACCGGCTACTTCGACCTGGTCAGCACGGCCGTCGCGCCCGACTCCTCGACGACCGCGCTCAAGGGCTCCACCGAGGAGGAGCAGTTCCACCACTGATCTTCTGATCTCGCCGGCCACCTCCAGGGCATGGGACGGTTCCCCCGGCGAAGGGCCGCGCCGGCTCCCCCAGCCCGGCGCGGCCCCCCTTTTTTCCTGTCCCTTCGATGCCCGTCATGTGATCAGCCGCCCTCCCGGGCCCACGACGGCAGGTCCTGCCGCTCGGTGATGTCGCGGACGAGCTGGGCGTGCGCGTCCTCGGCCTGCTGCCTGGTGGACCAGTGCAGGCTGAGCACCTCCTCGCCGCCCGTCCCCGGATCGGCGCCGGGCGGCGACAGGCGCACGGTCGACTCGAACAGCAGCGGCACCGTCCCGCCGTCGGCCTGGTCGAGCACCAGGTGCAGGGTGCGGATGCGGAACGTTCCCGCGGCGGTGCCGACGCGGTCGTCCCCGATCGTGCGCCGGGCGCGGTCGGCCAGCAGCTCCTGCGCCCGCGCCGGGCTGATGGGGTTGCCCTCAATGTCGTAGTAGCTCATGTACGGCCTCGCTCTCGGGTGCGGGAGGGGGACCACGCTTCCCCCGCTCACCTCGATCATGAGGCATGCGCGGTCAGGACGCTCCGGTGGCCGTCGGGGTGGCCGGGCCCGAGACGGTGGGGCCGGACGACTCGCCGGGGCCGTCCTGGGGGATCGTGCTGATCGAGCCCGACGGCCGCGGGCAGTCGCGGCGGCCCCCGTCCCCACGGTGGCGACCTGCCGGGCCGGCGCACGGACCGGGCTCCGCCCCGCCCGGATCACCCAGATCGCCCGGCCCGGACGTGCCGGACGGGCGGGCGGCACGAGACGGGCGGGACCGGCGGAAGTCGTCGGACCACCGGTCGGGTTCGGAGGTGAGGCTCGCGACGTGCCCGCCCGGCGTGCGGAAACGCGTGCCGGACACCGCGGGCGTGGCCGCGCTCGCCGCGCTCGCCGTGGGCGCCGCGCTCGCCGGGGGCGCCGCGTGGACGGACGGCCGGACGCCGTCGGGGGTCGCCGCAGGCCGCTCGCTCGGCCGGGCGCTGTCCTGGGGCTGCACGACCGCGGGCTCGGGCAGCAGCGAGCCGCCGCCGAGGCTCAGGGCGTCCCCGCCGGAGGCCGCGATCACGGTGATCGCCGCGATCGAGACCGTGGCCAGCGCGGCGAAGCTGGCGTGCGACAGGTGCGCCCCGGCCTTCGCCCTGCTCCTGCGCCTGCTCCCGCGCTCGGACCCGGCCGGTTCCGCCGCCGATGTGACCGGGTGGCCCGCCCCGCCGCCCGCCGGACAGGGCACCTCGGCCCAGCTCCCGTCCAGCACGTCGGAGACCGCCCGGCGCAGGTCCCACGGATCGCCCACGCCCCCGGAGGCCAGCAGCGCCCGCAGCAGGCCGGCCGATCCGGGACGGGAAGCCGGGTCCTTGGCCAGCGCCGCCTCCACGGCCGGGCGCAGCAGGACGGGCACGCCGTCCAGACGCGGCGGGTCGAACAGGATGCGCCGGGTCAGCACGTCCGCCTCGCCGCCGCCGAACGGGTGGTGCCCGCTCGCGGCGTAGGCCACCAGGCAGCCCCACGCGAACACGTCCGAGGCGGGCAGGGCGGGGCCGCCGGTCAGCCGCTCGGGCGCCACCCAGCCGGGACTGCCCATGACCTGGCCGGCCTGGGTGTGGGCGGCGAGGGTGTCCACGTCGCAGGCGATGCCGAAGTCGATGACCCGCGGCCCTCCGGGCGACAGCAGCACGTTGCCGGGCTTGAGGTCGCGGTGCACCAGACCGGCCTCGTGCACGGCGACGAGCGCGGCGGCCACGCCGAGTGCCACGCCATAGGCGAGGTCGGGCGTGAGCGCTCCCCCGGCCTTGACCACCTGGGACAGCGCGGGCCCAGGGATGTACTCGGTGACCAGGTACGGACGGCCGTCCTCGACGCCGTCCTCGATGACGGCGGCGGTGCAGAAAGGCACCAATCTCCGCGAGAAAGCCACTTCCTCGGCGAAACGCGCCCGCAACGTGGCATCGTGGAGATGTACCGCGTGCGGCGTCTTGAGCGCGACCAGGCCGCCTTGCGGGTGTTCGGCCAGGTACACCACTCCCATCCCGCCCGTCCCCAGGCGGCCGAGGAGAAGGTACCGGCCGATGACGACCGGGTCGCCCACCGTAAGCGGTCGCACGCCAGGAGGCATGTCGCTCGCACCACGCGCCATCCGGGTCTCGCCTCTCCTGTGGGGGACACGGCAAGGCACACTGTGGCGGCATCCGGGGGCCCTTTCCGCATGTCTTGCGCAAGGGGTATCGAAGGTAAGGCGTTCGTGCCCGGAAGGTTAGTAAGTACTGGGTTGGAACGTTCTGAAGTGGTTTTTGGTGATTGGCGGACTTTCAGGCGATCAGGAGGCCAGGGCGCGGGCCTCGTCGGCCTCGACCTCGCGGTTCCAGTCGTTCTTGACCGCCCGCCAGCCCTCGTCGTCGACGCCGATGCGCCAGTAGCCGGAGATGGACAGCCGCTCCATCGGCACGCCCCGCTCCAGCCGCAGGTGGCGGCGGAGCTCCTTGACGAAACCGGCCTCGCCGTGGACGAACGCGTGCACGTCCCCCTCGGGGAACTCCAGCGCGCGCACCGCCTCCACCAGCGCCTGGCCGACGGGCCGCGCGCCCCGGTACAGCCAGGTGATCCGCGCGTCGGCGGCCGTGCCGAGCTTCAGCTCGTCCCCGGGGCCGTCCACCTCCAGCAGGACGTGGGCCAGGGCGCCGTCGGGCAGCGCCTCCAGGGAGGCGGCGATGGCCGGCAGCGCGCTCTCGTCGCCCACCAGCAGGTGCCAGGCGGCCTCGGGGTCGGGCGCGTATCCGCCGCCGGGGCCCAGCATCAGCACGACGTCGCCGGGCCGGGCCGCGGCGGCCCACGGCCCGGCCAGGCCCTTGTGGCCGTGGTGGACGAAGTCGAGGGTCAGCTCAAGGGCGTCGGGGTCCCAGGCGCGCACGGTGTAGGTGCGCAGACGCGGCCAGAGCTCGCGCGGCATGGTCTCGCGCACGTGCTTGACGCTGAAGGGCTCGGGGTAGTCCACGCCCTCGTGCGGGAAGACGAGTTTCACGTAATGGTCGGTGAGGCCGCGGCAGGCGAAGTCACGCAGGCCGTCGCCGCCGACCACGATGCGGATCATGTGCGGGGAGAGCCGCTCGGTCCGCAGGACGACGCCCCGATGGTGGTCCGTGGGCTTGTCAGCCATCACTTCAGCCCCCATATGTTAGTTAGGTATACCTAACCTTACAGTGGGATTGACGCGCATGGCCACCGCAACGCCTGGACGCCGTCCGCCGCGCGCAACCCCAAACTGTGAAATATCAGCTCAAGCTACCCTGACGCAGCAGGCCCAGTCAGGCCGCCGCCGAATCCCCCGCCGCACGGGCCGCGACCGCCTCCAGGAACGCCGACATGTGCCGGAAGGCCAGCCGCGCCTCCGGCAGCACGTCGGCCAGGATGGGGAACGCGTGCGGCATGCGCCGCCACTCCTCGTACCGCACCGGCACCCCCGCCTCCCGGGCCCGCTCGGCCACCCGGCGGGCCTCGTCCCGCAGCACCTCCGTGGAGCCGGTGACGATCATCAGCGGCGGCAGGCCGGTGAAGTCGCCGTGCACCGGCGAGACGAGCGGGTCCCACGGATCGAGCCCGCAGGTCCAGTGGCGGGCCAGCCAGCGCACCCGGCCCGCCGGCAACATGGGGTCGTGCCAGCGGTTGGCGCGGCGCGGGATGTCGGTCAGGTCCGCCCACGGCGACAGGCAGATCGCCGCGGCGGGCGTCGGCAGGCCGCGGTCGCGCAGCGCCAGCAGGGTGGCCAGCGTCAGGTGCCCGCCCGCCGAGTCCCCGGCGATGACGATGTCCTCGGGGGCGTGCCCGTTGCGCATCAGGCACTCGTAGGCGTCCAGCGCGTCGGCCAGGGAGTCGGCCAGCGGGTGCACCGGCCCCTGCCGGTAGTCCAGCGCGAGGACCGGCCGCCGGGCCACGGCCGACAGCCGCCAGGTGATGGGCCGGTGGGTACGCGGCGAGCACGAGAAGTAGCCGCCGCCATGGAAGTAGAGCAGCGCCTTGCGCTCGTCCACCCGGCCGGCGCGGACCCACTCGCCGCCGCAGTCCGGCCCCTCGGCGGGCGCGACGACGGCGTGCTCGGGAAGGCGCACCGGCATCAGCTGTGCCAGCTCGCCCAGGCGGGCCGCGCCGATCAGGGCCAGCGGATGACGCATCAGCACCGAGGAGGCGGGCTTCAGGGTGCCCCACATGACCGAGGTCAGGGCCCTGGCCTGCCAGCTCAAGGGGTAGTCGGGTGCCACGTCCTTGTTGATGCGCATGACGGTCCTCCACCCCTTTTCTTCCCGGAACGCCAGGGCTCTACCGGCCAGTAAGGATCTCGTCCCTGACGCGAATATTCCGGCCTTGTGCGACTCTGGGGATATGGCGGGATATTCGGGAACTCCGCTCCCCCGCAAGCTCGGCATCAAGCCGGGACACCAGGTCCTGGCCCTCGCCGCCCCCGCCGGCCTCGACCTCGGCGAACCCGCCGCCACCGTGCACCGCGAGCAGGACCAGCCCGCCGGCGCACGTCCCGCGTACGACGTCGTGCTGCTCTTCTGCCCCGACGCCGCCACCCTGTACCGCGCGTTCCCCCCGGCCAAGGCCGCGCCGGCCAGGAACGGCGGCCTGTGGATCTGCCGGATCAAACCCGCCTCCGGCATCCCCACCGCCCTGTCGGACCGCCTCGTCCGCGACTTCGGCCTGGCCGCCGGGCTGGTCGACAACAAGGTCGCGGCCATCGACGAGACCTGGTCGGGCCTGCGCTTCGTTTATCGCGTTGCGGACCGCTGACCCACCGGCGGATAATTCCAGGCTTCCGCCAAGGCGGACCCGTGCCCGATCCCCGGCACGGCGCGTGACCGTGTCCTCACTCTCGGGAGGTGAGCCACCATTCCCCTCTACGCCCGCCTCGTCCGGTACGGCTTCCGCAAACACGCCGTCTACGTCTGGGCCGCGCTCGCCGGCGCGTTCACCAACAGCGTGTTCGGCGTCCTGCGCGCCTACGTCCTCATCGCCCTGTGGCAGGCCCGCCCCGGCCTGGCCGGCTACGACATCACCGACGCCGTCACCTACTGCTTCGTCACCCAGGCCCTCATCGGCCCGATGATGCTGTTCGGCGGCGGCCTGGCCATCCCCGAGCGCATCCGCAGCGGCGACATCGCGCTCGACCTGGTCCGCCCCGCCTCGCTCCAGCTCTGGTCGCTGGCCGAGGACCTGGGCCGGGCCGCGTACCTGCTGCTGGTGCGCAGCCTCCCGCCGCTCCTGCTCGGCGCGGCCCTGTTCGGCATCACCACCCCCGCCTCCCCGGCCGCATGGGCGGCGGCCCTGACCGGCTGCCTCGTCGGCGTGCTCATCAGCTTCGGCTGGCGCTACCTCGTCGCGCTGTCGGTCTGCTGGCTCGCCGACGACCGCGGCGTGGCCGTCGTGTCCCTGGTCCTGACGACGTTCTTCAGCGGCATGATGCTCCCCCTCCACCTGTTCCCCGGCCCGCTGGGCGAGGTGGTCAGAGCCCTGCCGTGGGCCTCCATGGTCCAGGCGCCCGCCGACCTCTACCTGGGCAAGGCCCCCGTCGGGCAGACGCTCGCCCTCCAGGCGTTCTGGGCGGCGACGCTGTTCACCCTCGGCCTGCTGGCCACCCGCGCCGTCCGCCACAAGGTGGTGATCCAGGGTGGTTAGGACGTACTTCCTGCTGGCCTGGACCTGGACCCGCGCCGCGGCCGCCTACCGCCTCTCCTTCGCCCTGATGGTCGTGTTCGGCCTGGTCACGGGGGCGATCGACGTCGCGGCCATCCTCGTCGTCTTCGCCAACACCACCACCCTGGCCGGCTTCACCCGCGAGGAGGTGCTGTTCCTGTACGGCGCCTCCGCCGTCTCCTTCACCGTCTGCGACACCTTCGTCAGCAACCTCGACCGCATCAGCCAGCACATCAAGGCCGGCACGCTCGACACGATCCTCATCCGCCCGGCCGCCGCGTGGATCCAGATCGCCGCCGACCGCTTCGCGCCCACCAGGATCGGCCGCGTCGTCCAGGCCGTGGCCGTGCTCGCCTACGCCGTCGCCGCGCTCGGCCTCGACTGGCGGCGGGCCTGGATGATCCCCGTCATGATCGTCACCGGCCTCGTCATCTTCACCGCGCTCTGGACGCTCGCCGGCGCGCTGCAGTTCGCGCTGACCGACGCCCCGGAGGTGGTCAACACCTTCACCTACGGCACCCACCAGCTCAGCCAGTACCCCCTCAGCATCTACGCCCGCGACCTGGTCCGCGGCGTCACGTACGCGCTGCCCCTGGCCTTCGTCAACTGGCAGCCCGGCCTCTACGTCCTGGGCCGGGACGACCCGTTCGGCACGCCCGGGTTCATGCGCTTCCTCGGACCGGCCGCCGCGCTGGTCCTCGCCCTGGCCGCCGCGGCGGCCTGGCGGCAGGGCATCAGGCACTACCGATCGACGGGGAGTTAACGATGATCGAGCTGCGCGAAGCGGGACGCTCGTTCAAGGTCAGGCGCACTGTCGTGCACGCCGTACGCGATCTGTCGTTCAGCGTGCCGGCCGGCGAGTTCGTCGGCTACCTCGGGCCCAACGGCGCGGGCAAGTCCACCACGATCAAGATGTTGTGCGGCATCCTCACCCCCACCACCGGCTCGGTGCGGGTGGCCGGGCTCGACCCCTCGCGCCGGCGCACCACGCTCGCCCGGCGCATCGGCGTGGTGTTCGGCCAGCGGACGACCCTGTGGTGGGACCTGCCGCTCAAGGACAGCTTCGAACTGGTCCGGCACCTTTACAAAGTAGATCGTGGAACCTTCCGGGTCCGGCTGGCCGAGCTGACCGAGACCCTCGACCTCGGCTCCTTCCTGCGCACCCCGGTGCGTCAGCTCAGCCTGGGGCAGCGCATGCGCGGCGACCTGGCCGCGGCGCTGCTGCACGCGCCCGACGTGCTGGTGCTGGACGAGCCGACCGTCGGCCTCGACGTGGTCAGCAAGGCCAGCATCCGCGGCTTCCTGAAGCGGCAGAACGCCGAACGCGGCACGACCGTGCTGCTGACCACGCACGACCTCGGCGACATCGAGCGCCTGTGCCGCCGGATCATGCTGATCGACCACGGCCGGCTGGCCTTCGACGGGACGCTCGCCGAGCTCATGGCCACGGCGCCGGAGCAGGCCACCATCGAGGACGTGGTGACCAGGCTCTACACCGGCACTCAGTAGTAGCCGCCCTCCTGCGTGGTCTCGTAGTCGTCGTCGTCGAGGTCGTCGTGCGGGCGCGACCAGCGGGAGGGCATCAGCACGGGGATGAACAGGACCACGCCGAGCAGGGCCAGCACGCCCGTGGTGAGCAGGGTCCTGTCGCCCGCGCCGGCGTCCAGGACGATCTGGTGGACCGACGCCTGGTCGGGGATGAGGGACAGCGCCCTGCCGGTGTCGAGGGCGTAGACGACGGTCCAGGCCAGCAGCACCATCGAGGGCACGAACGTGGCCAGCGGCGAGATCCGGCCGGCCACGACGAGGCCGACGACCAGCCCGACCGCGGCCATGGCGCCGAGGGCGATCCACATCTTCTGGTTGTCGGGCGGCGGCGGGGTGATCGCCGCGCTGGCGAGGGCCTGCTGCACGGCCCATCCGCCACCCCCGAGGACGGCCGCCGTGACCACGACGCCGATGAGCAAACCTGCTAAGTGCCGCAACGTTCTCACCTCAAATGTCAACGCGAATGTCAACGCGCTCGGCACGACCCTAGCGACAAATGCCATTTCCGGACCAGGCATCAGCCCGCCCGGAAGTTAGGGGTCTCATGCGAGGGAGCCTCGTGAGACCATGTGGCACACATGCGTGCGCGACTTCCCCTCCGGCTCGCGCGGACGGCCGCCTTCGCCGCCGTCTGCGTGACCCTCGCTGCCCTCGCCCACATGGCGGGCGGCGGCGGGCGTCCGGGGCCGTGGGCGGCTGCGCTGGGCCTGGTGGCGGTGTCCGGCCTGGGGCTGGCGCTGTCCGGCAGGGAACGCTCGGCGCCGCTGATCAACGTCGTGCTGGGTGTGGCGCAGTTCGGCCTGCACGAACTCTTCGCGGGCGGCAGCCCGTCCTCCTACGTCTTCGAGCACGGCCACGGCCAGGGCCTGGCCGTCAACGCGGGCATGCTGCTCGCGCACCTCACGGCGACCCTGATGACCGGCTGGTGGCTCTCGCGCGGCGAGATCGTGCTGTGGTCGCTGCTGCGCCGGCTGGGGTTGCGGCTCGTGCCGCCGCTGCTCGCGGTCGTGCCCGCGGTGCGGCCGGGCGTCCCGGTCGTGCACACCAGGGTGGTCCCCCCGCAGCCGGAGTTCCGGCACCGGGTGGCCAGGCGTGGTCCTCCACTTCCCGCCTGACCTGCTGACACCCGTAGACCCCTGTCATTTTCCGAAGTGGAGTTCCGCCATGTCCTTCGTCCGTCGCGCGGCGACCGTGCTCGCCGCCGCCACCGCCCTCACCGCCGGCCTGGCGCTGCCCGCGCTGGCCCACGTCTCCATCAACCCGGGCACCGCCGAGCAGGGCGGGTTCACCAAGGTCGCCTTCCGGGTGCCCAACGAGCGGGACAACGCCGCCACGACCAAGGTCCAGGTCAGCTTCCCCACCGACCATCCGCTGGCGTTCGTGTCGGTCAAGCCCGTGCCGGGCTGGGACGTCAAGGTCACCGAGGGCAAGCTGCCCAAGCCGGTCAAGACGGAGTACGGCGACCTGGAGGAGGCCGTCACCACGGTCGTGTGGTCCGGCGGCAAGATCAACCCGGGTGAGTTCCAGGAGTTCGAGGTGTCCATGGGCCAGCTCCCCAAGGACGTCGACTCGCTGACGTTCCCGACGAAGCAGACCTACTCCGGCGGCGAGGTGGTCGACTGGGCCGACGCGCCCAAGTCCGACGGCACCGAGGCCGAGCACCCCGTTCCCACGCTGAAGCTCGTCCCGGCCTCCGGCGACGACGACCACCACTCCGCCGCGAGCGCGCCGGCCTCGGCCGCGCCGGCCGCCGCCACGGGCCCGTCGGTGGCGCCGGTGGCGGCCTCCGCGGCCTCCTCCTCCGACGGCACGGCCCGCCTGCTGGGCGGCGCCGGGCTGGTCGTCGGCGTCATCGGCGTCGTCGTCGGCGCCCTGGGCCTGCGCCGCCGGTCGGCCTGACCCTCGCGCCCCTGACCCTCGCGACGCGGCGTCCCCGGCCGGGCATCCTCGCCCGGCCGGGGACGCGCCGCCCGGTCAGGACGTGATGTCCTTGCCGGAGAAGCGCGCCCACGCGATCGAGCAGAACAGCACGATGTAGGCGCCGAAGGCCAGCAGCCCGTCCCGCAGCGCCGACAGGTCCATCGGGCTGCGCAGCACCGCGTCGAAGTTGGTGAACCTGGTCGGCAGCAGGTACGGCGTCACCGCGCTCAGCTCGGGGAAGGCCCGCAGCACCTGGCAGACGACCACCAGCACGAGCGTGGCGGCCACCGCCCCGATGGACACCTCGGTGAACGTCGACAGCGCCAGCGCGACGGCCGCCAGCGCCGCCATGCCGGCCCCGACGTAGCCGACGGCGATGAGGATGCGCAGCAGCCCCTCGCCCATGGAGATCGTCGTGCCCGACAGCAGCGTCACCGGCCCGGCCGGGAACAGGATCAGCCCGGTGACCAGCGCCGACAGCGCCACCACCGCCGTGACGGCGTAGGCGAAGACGACCGCGTTGAGGTATTTGACGGCCAGCAGGCGGGTGCGTCCCGCGGGCGCGGCCAGCAGGTAGCGCAGGGTGCCGCCGCCCGCCTCCCCGGCCACCGAGTCACCGGCGACCACGCTGACGGCGACCGGCATCAGCAGCAGCACGAGGAACGAGAACGCGACGAACGTGAGCATGAGGCTGTTGCCCGCCACGCTCTGGATGAACCCGCCCATCCCGTCGCGGTCGTCGCCGCCGAACGCGCGCAGGGCGAGGCCGAGGACGGCCGGCACGGAGGCGAGCACGGCCAGCATCACCAGGTTGCGCGGCCGGCGGAAGGTCAGGCCCAGCTCCGAGCCGAGCAGCCGCCAGAACGCCCACCTCGCCCGCCGCGGGCCGTCGGCGGCGTCCGTCCCGGAGTCCCGCGCCGGGACGGCCGCGGCCTGTCGGGCCGGGTCCGGTGTGTGCCGCTCCACCGTGCGCAGCGTCTCGGTCACGGGCACCAGGCCGGGCATGCGCCCATCGGACCGGCCGTCCCGCGCCTGCGGCGCCCCGGTGTCCCGCGTCCGCGGCGCGTGTGTCCCAGCGTCCGGCGCCGAGGTGTCAGCCGTCGACATCGAAGCCCTCCCCCGTCAGTCCGACGAACACGTCCTCCAGGCTCGGCCGCAGCACGGCCAGCCCCCGTACGGCGACCCCTTCGCCGACCAGCGCGGCGTTGATCCGCTCCGGCGCGTGGCCGCCCAGCTCGGCCGTCACGTCGGCGTCGCCGCGCCGCACGTCGGCCAGCCCCAGCCCGCCGAGCACCCGCGCGGCGTCGGCCACGTCGGGTGTCTCGACCCGGACGCGCGTGGCCAGGCCGCCGTTCAGCGAGGCGATCGTGCCCTGGGCGGCCAGCTTGCCGGTCCGCATGATGGCGGCGTGCGTGCACATCTGCTCGACCTCGGCCAGCAGGTGCGAGGAGACGAAGACGGTGGTGCCGCCGGCGGCGATGTCCTTGACCAGCGCGCGCACCTCGCGGGTGCCCTGCGGGTCGAGGCCGTTGGTCGGCTCGTCCAGGACGAGCAGCTCGCGCGGGCCGAGCAGCGCGGCCGCGATGGCCAGCCGCTGGCGCATGCCGAGCGAATAGTTGCGGTAGCGCTTGCCGGCCGCGGCCGACAGGCCCACCCGGTCGAGCGCGGCGGCGACGCGCGCCCGCGCGGTGCGGCGCACCGCCGTGGGGTCGGCGGCGTCGAAGCGCATCAGGTTGGCCTCGCCCGACAGGTACGGGTAGAACGCCGGCCCCTCCACCACCGCCCCCACCCGGGGCAGCGCCCGCGGCAGCGGCAGCCCGAGCAGGGAGTGCTCCCCCTCGGTGGGCGCGATGAGGCCCAGCAGCATGCGGATGGTCGTGGTCTTGCCCGAGCCGTTGGGCCCGAGGAAGCCGAAGACCGAGCCGCGCGGCACCGCCAGGTCGAGCGCGTCCACGGCCACCTGGCCGCCGCGGAAACGCTTGGTCAGGCCGCGCGTGACGATGGCGTGCTCCCCGGAGGGCGGGGCCGCCCCGAAGGGCGCCCCCGCTTCCTGCGTGACGGCGGTGGTCACCTGACGCCCGCCGCCTGGGTGATCTCCTCCGGGGTGACCGCGCCGGCCAGCAGGCGGCCGTCGTCGGTCAGCAGGACGGTGACGAGCTTCGTCCTGATCAGCCGGCCCGAGCCCCACGTGCCGCTCACCGGCGTGGCCGACTTCAGGACGGTGTCGGCCAGCGCCCCCACGTCGGCCTTCGAGCCGTCGCCGGGCGTCGGGCCCTCGCCCGCCGCCGGACGGCCGGCCGCCGTGAGGTCCTCCGGCTTGAACGGCAGGACGGCCACGGTCGTCCACCCGTCGCCGACGACCTTGAGCTCGCCGGCGACCTTCTCGGCCTGCTCGGCGTGCTGCTCAGCGCGCTTGGCGTCGCCCAGCTCGCTGAGGTCCTTCTCCTCCACCTTGGCGCCCGCGGGCGGGGTGAAGGCGAAGTTCTCCGCGGCCGGCGGCGTGAACGTCACCTGGGTGAAGCCGACCTGGAAGGCCGGTTCGGCCGAGCCCTTGGCGTAGACCTGGACCTGGAGCGGGACGTAGGTCTCGCCGTCGAGCGCGAGCCGCACCTCCTGCACCAGCGAGCCCTCGTCCTTGGGGGCGAGGACGAGCTGGTAGACCGGACGGCCCGCCACCTCAGCGGTGTTGATCACGCGGACCGCGGTGTGCTCGCCGGCCTTGGCCAGCAGTTGCTCGGCCACCTGCGGCGGCGTCAGCTGGGTCGGCGGCGTGCTGGGCAGCTTGTGCTCCTGGCCCGTGCCCGGCTTGATGGTCAACCTGGTCGCGGTGTTGGTGGCGCTCTCCCAGTACCAGCCCTGTTCGCCGTTGACGATCAGGTTGGTCTCGTTCAGCTGGGTCGGCATGGCCACCCGGAACCGGTCGGCGCCGCCGTACCAGACCTTGATCTCGTGCGAGCCGGACAGCAGGCTCAGCGGCGACTCACCGCCGGTCTGGGGCAGCGACGGCAGGCCGAGCGAGGCCGTCTGCTGCACCGTGCCGGACATGGGCGGCAGGCCGCCTCCCTTGCTCGTCGCCGCCACGGCGTCGGCCAGCAGCTGCTGGGCCGAACGCTCGGGCAGGACGGGCTCGCCGCTCACCGCCGCGATGACCGGGCCGGCTCCGATCGCGCCACCGATCAGCGCCGCCGCGGCGATCGGGACTCCCCACCTCACGAACGTGCCTCTGCGCATCTCACTCCTTAACGGTATGTCGATGACCAGAGCCTGCGGCATGCATCCTGTGGCCGGCCTGAGACTGTCTGAGACGCCTCTCAGCCTTCTCAGCGGCGTCTCAGCTCAGGGACGGGAGAATCAGCACATGAGAGTACTGGTCGTCGAGGACGAGCGGCGGATGGCCGCGGCCCTCCAGCGCGGGCTGCAGGCCGAGGGGTTCGCCGTGGACCTCGCCCACGACGGCGAGGAGGGCCTGCACGCGGCCCGGCAGGGCGACTACGACGTCGTGGTGCTGGACATCATGCTGCCGAGGCTGTCGGGCTACAACGTGTGCAAGCAGTTGCGCGCGGAGGAGAACTGGGTGCCGATCCTCATGCTGTCGGCCAAGGACGGCGAGTACGACATGGCCGACGGCCTCGACCTCGGCGCCGACGACTACCTGACCAAGCCCTTCTCGTACGTGGTGCTGGTGGCCAGGCTCCGGGCCCTGCTGCGGCGCGACTCGGGGCGGCGGCCGTCGGTGCTGGCGGCCGGCGACCTGACCCTCGACCCGGCCCGCCGGAAGGTGCAGCGGGGCGAGACGCCGGTGGAGCTGACGCCGAGGGAGTTCGCGCTGCTGGAGTTCCTCATGCGCCGCCGTGACGAGGTGGTGTCGAAGTCGGAGATCCTGGAACACGTGTGGGACACCTTCGACACCGACCCGAATGTGGTCGAGGTCTACGTCGGCTACCTGCGGCGCAAGGTCGACGCCCCCTTCGGCAGGAACGCGCTGCAGACCGTGCGCGGCGCGGGCTACCGGCTGGCGGGCGACGGTGGCTGACACCCCGATGGCCTGGTGGCGGCGTCAGGGGCTGCGGTTCAGGCTGACGGTCGCGGCGGCCGCCGTGCTGGGGCTGGCGCTGGCTCTGTCGGCCTCGGTGCTGCTGTCGGTGCTCGACCGGGCGCTGATCGACACGGTCGACACCTCGACCAGGCAGCAGGCCCAGACCGTGCGCGTGGCGGCCGACGCCGGGACGCTGACCAGCCCGATCACCACGCACGACGGCACGATCGTCCAGGTGCTCGACCGCAACGGGCGGATCACGCACGTCACGTACGGCACCGACCGGCTGGTGCCGCTGCTGGACGCGGCGGCCAGGGCCAGGGTGCTGCGCGAGGGGCGGGCGACATTCCTGGACGGACGGCCGTACGCGATCCCGGGGCCGCTGCGGGTGGTGGTGCTCAGCGCCGACCACGGGCAGACGGTGCTGGCCGCCAGGCCGATCGGCGAGATCCAGACGAGCCTGGGCGTGGCCGGACGCGTCCTGCTGGTCGGCACGCCCGCGCTGGTCGTGCTGCTGGCGGTGGCGAGCTGGCTGATGATCGGCAGGACACTGCGCCCGATCTCGTCGCTGCGCCGGGTCGCCGCCGAGATCACGCACACGGCCCGGTCCCGGCGGCTGCCGGTGCCGCAGTCGCGCGACGAGGTGTACGCCCTGGCCACCACGCTCAACGGCATGCTGGCCCGGCTGGAGGAGGCCGAGCAGCGCCAGCGCGCGCTGGTCTCCGACGCCGCCCACGAGCTGCGCAGCCCGCTGGCCAGCATCCGGCTCCAGCTGGAGGTGGCGCTCGGCCATCCGGAGGGCCAGGAGTGGCGGGAGACCGCCGAGGGCGTGCTGGAGGACGCCCTGCGGCTGTCCAGGCTGGCCGAGGACCTGCTCGCGCTGGCCCGCCTGGACGAGCGCGGCGGCGTGCCGGCCCGCGACGAGCCGGTCAACCTCGACGAGGTGGTGCGCCAGGTCGCCGAGCGGTACGGCGAGGCCCGGCTGACCGCGTGCGACCCCGTGGTGGTGCGCGGGGACGCCCTCGACCTGAGCCGGGTGCTGACGAACCTGATGGACAACGCCGTCCGGCACACCTCCTCGAAGGTCGAGGTGGCGCTGACCGCCGACGGCGTGCTGACGGTGACCGACGACGGGCCCGGCATCCCCGAGCAGGACCGGGAGCGGGTGTTCAACCGGTTCACCCGGCTGGACTCCGGGCGCAGCAGGGACGAGGGTGGGGCCGGCCTGGGGCTGGCGATCGTCCGGGAGACCGTGCGCGCCCACGGCGGGACGGTGGTGCTGCAGGACGCGGCGCCGGGCCTGCGTGCCGTGGTCCGCCTTCCGGTGTCCCGCTAGGCGGGCGCCGGGGCCGAGCGATCGGCGGGAGCGATCGGCGGGAGCGATCGGCGGGAGCGATCGGCGGGGACGCTCGCCCGCGCGACGCGCTCGGGGCGCCGGCGGGCTGGGGGTCAACGGCGGGGACTGCGGGGGATCATGGAACGTTCCTGGTCAGGCGGCTGTGCCCTTCTCCGCGGTGGACAGGAAGTCCTGGGCGATGAGGGGCAGGCGGCGGCGTGCGTGCACCACGGCGATGACGCGCCGCACGGCCGGTTCGAGTGAGCGCACCACCAGGCCCGCCCTGGTGGCCTGGTCGGCCATGCCGCGGTACCACAGCAGCGAGGCCTGGCCGGCGCGGACCGCGTTCAGCCAGCCGTTGCGCTCGTCGGTCTCCAGGACGACCACGGGGGTGACGGCGTACTTGCCGAACATGGCGTCGAGCTCCCTGCGCCGCGAGCTGCCGCGGGCGGGCAGCGCCAGGCGCATGCCGTGCAGCTTGCCCATGGGGACCGGGTTGGGCAGGTCGAGCCCGGGCGGGGAGATCAGCACGATCTCCTGGCGTTCGAGCGGGTGGGTGATGAGGTCGGTGGGCACGGGCAGATCGGTGAGCCCGAGGTCGGCCCGCTGATCCCGGATGGCGCTGACGACGCCGTCGCGGCCGTCGCAGCGCACGATGTGCACGCGTACCCCTGGGTGCTCGGCCGCGTAGGCAGGGAGCAGCCGCCCCGCGAGTCCCGGTTCGAGACTCGGGGTGGAGGCGATGCGCAGTTCGGCCTCCGTCACGCCGGCGTGGTTGGCCAGGCCCTCGATCTCGTGCACGGCGTCGAGCGCCTCCCTCGCCAGCTTGACCACGCGGCGGCCCTGGGCGGTGACCACCACGCCGCGGCCGGAGCGGGCGAAGAGCGTCATGCCGAGCTCTCGCTCAAGATCGCGGATCGCGCGGGACAGCGCAGGCTGCGCGATGTAGAGCGACCTGGCCGCGTCGGTCATGGTGCGGTGCTCCGCAGTCGCGACCACATAGCGGAGCTGCTGGAGATTCATGCCAACGAAGCTAGGACACCGCCCTGCTCCGGGACCGGTAGATAGCGGAGATCACCTCGATTGATTTCGGATCGTGACCGAGTACCGCTACATCCGTGACGGGTGATAAATCAGTATGCTTTTGCCCCAAATTTGGCAAAGATCCTTTGGGGTCTGCCGCAAAGCCGTGCATTGCAGACAAGCGGGTTAACGGGGAGACACGGTGACAGCAAACGGGCAATATCCACCTCCGCCACAAGGGCCCGGGCAGCCCCTGCGGCCTCCTTCGCGGCCCTGGCCGCCGCCGGGCTACCGGCAGCCGCAGCCGCAGGGCGGTCAGCCCTACCCGCAGGCGCCGCCGACCCCGCCCCAGGGCCCTCCTCAGGGTCCGCCGCCCGGCCGTCCCTATCCGCCGCAGCACCCCCAGCCGCAGGGCTATCCGCCGCAGCCGCCGCCCCCGCAGGGCCCCCCTCAGGGTCCTCCGCAGGGCCCCCCGCAGCCTCCGCAGGGTTATCCGCCGCAGGGCCATCCGCCGCGCGGCCCGCAGTATCCGCCGCCGCAGTACGGGCAGCAGTACCAGCCGCCGCCCCCGCCGCCGCCGCCCATGCCGCCCATGCCCACGAGGCAGTGGCCGCAGCAGCCGAGGAAGAAGTCCGGCATGGGGGTCGCCGGCGTCCTCGGGGCGGTGTTCGGGTCGCTGGCGGCGCTGTTCGTGCTGATCGTCATCGGGGCGGCGCTGCTGAAGTCGTCCTCGCACCCGGACACGACCACGCCGGTCGCGCTCCCGTCGTACGAGCCGTCGCACACCGACGAGCCCTTCCCCAGCCACGAGCCGACGCACGACACCTCGTCGCAGGAGCCCACCCAGGAACAGACCCAGGAACCGACCCAGCAGCCCACCGAGCAGCCGACCGAGCAGCCGACCCAGGAGACGGTGACGCCGCCCAAGCAGGTCACGCTCAACACCAGCCTGAAGAACAACACCCTCTACCGGGCGGGCAGCCTGCCCCGGGTGAACTGCCGGGCGGGGAACACCAACATCTTCAGCCACAGCCAGCTCAAGGCGCTGATCCTGAAGACCGGCCGGTGCATGGACAAGGCGTGGGGGCCGATCCTGCAGCGGCAGGGCATCGCGTTCAGCCCGCCGAACTACGCCGTCGCGGCCGGGCGCGGACGGGGCGCGTGCGGCGACTATCCGTCGGCCGGGAGCATGGTGCCGTACTACTGCCCGCGCAACAACACGATCTACGCCTCCACCTCGGCGATGTCCAGGGGCAACGGCAACGCCCGCGGCTACGGGCAGATCATCTCCTGGCACGGCGGCATCATCAGCATGATGGCCCACGAGTACGGCCACCACGTCCAGAACATCACCGGCGTGATGGACTCCTGGTGGCAGGGCACCGTCAACTCCTCCAGCCAGAGCGGCAAGCTGGCGCTGAGCAGGAAACTGGAGCTCCAGGCCACCTGTCTCGGCGGCATGTGGATGCGTTCGGTCGCCTCGTCCTACCCGGTCCCGTCCTCGCTGCGCTCGCGGCTGTTCTGGTTCTACGCGCAGGTGGGCGACTACCCCGGCTATCCGCGCGACCACGGCACGCCCGCCAACAACAACCGCTGGTTCCGGCAGGGGTGGGAGCGGGACAAGACGTACCAGTGCAACACGTGGCTGGCGCCGTCCTCGACGACCTCCTGAGCGACACGTGGCGTTCATCTCATGTTGAAGAGTTGTCTCTGATGTCCAGGTATGGGGGCTAGAATCCTGGCAATCTTGTGCCCGACATGGGGCGAACGTCATTTTTTGCCTGGTAGGCGTGTGAAGGAGCCGGTGTGAGCAAGCGCGATCGGGTGGACGCCGTGCCCGGAGGCGCCAAACGGCGGACTCCACGCCCGCGCAAGGGCTCCTCCCCCACGCCGCGCTTCGCCAAACCCCTGACGACCGCCTCCGTCATCGGCTGGACGGCTCTGTCCGCCCTCGTGCCCGGCGCCGCGCATCTGCGGGCCGGGCGCCGTCGTACCGGGCTGATCATGATCGGCGCGTACGCGGTGCTGCTGCTCGCGGCCCTGGCCTTCGGCCTGACCCGGGATCTGAGCAACGTGACAGGCCTGGCCGAGGACGGCGCCATGGTCACGGTGATCGTCATCGCGGCCGCGTGCGCGCTGGCCTGGTTCGCCGTGATCGCCGTCTCGTACGTGGCGCTGGGCCCCAACAGGCTGAACCAGCAGGGCCAGGTGGTGACCGGGATCGTCGTGGGCGTGCTGTGCGTGGCCGTCATGTCGCCGTTCGCGCTGACGGCCAACTACGTGCTGGCCGGGCGGAACGCCGTCAACGCGATCTTCCCCTCGCACCCGGACCCGGAGAACCCCGTCCAGATCAAGAACCCCGAGGACCCCTGGGACGGCAAGACCCGGGTGAACTTCCTGCTGGTCGGCGGGGACGCCGCGGGCAACCGCGTGGGCGTGCGCACCGACAGCATGACGGTGGCCAGCGTGGACACCAGGACCGGCAACACCGTGCTGTTCAGCCTGCCGCGCAACCTGCAGCACGTGCGCTTCCCGCCGTCCTCGCCGCTGCACAAGCACTTCCCCAACGGCTACATGGCCGAGCTGCCCAACGGCGGCCTGCTCAACGAGGTCTGGCAGTACGCCAACGACAACCCGCAGCTCATGGGCGGCAAGAACCGCGGCCCCCGGGCCCTCATGGACGCCATCGGCTACACCCTGAACCTCAGGATCGACTACTACGCCCTGATCAACATGTACGGCTTCGCCGCCCTGGTGGACGCCATCGGCGGCCTGAAGATCCGGGTGGAGGAGGACGTCAAGTGGGGCGGCCACTTCGGCACCGCGGGCACGATCAAGGCGGGCTACCGCAAGCTGTCGGGCGAGCAGGCCCTGTGGTACGGCCGCTCCCGCGTCAACAGCGACGACTTCTCCCGCATGGGACGCCAGCGCTGCGTGATCGGCGCCTTCGCCCAGCAGGCCACGCCCGGCGTGATCCTGACGAACTTCACCAAGATCGCCGGGGCGGCCAAGCGGCTGGCCCAGACGAACATCCCGCGTCCGCTCGTCGCGCCGCTGGCGGACCTGGCGCTCAAGGTCAAGGACGCCAAGATCACCAGCCTGCAGTTCGTGCCGCCGGACTTCTACTCGGGCAGGCCCGACTGGGTCAAGATCCGCGCGGCCGCGAAGAAGGCGATCGCCGACTCCGACCGCTCCGCCCGCCAGGCCCAGACCGCCAACGTGACCGCGTCCCCCGGCTCCCCGACGGCCACGCCGTCGCGGACCCGCACGCAGGCCCAGGGGGGCACGCCGACCGAGACCCCGACCCGCAACAGCCAGCGGGGCGGCGCGAAGTCCCTGACGGAGCTGTGCGGCCTGTGACCGCCACGCCCGCCGGAGCCCGGCTCCGGCGGGAGCTCTGATCGGCGAAGGCCCGCGGCCTCGGGTCACTTCGTCAGGTGCCCGAGGATCCAGTCGGCCAGCGTGCCGGTGACCGTGCCGTGCTCGGAGTTGTCGGAGTCGCACTGGTAGTCGTCCAGCTCGCTGTGCTCCGGCGACAGGGCGGTGATGTCGGTGTAGAGGTCCACGGTCCAGTCCACGGGGTCGTACTGGAGCGCGACGGCGCTCACGGTGGGGACGAAGCAGGCCGACCGGAACCGGCCGGTGATCGGCGCGCCGAACGCGTCGGCGACCATGCCGTAGGAGGGCAGCGTGCCGCCGGGCGCCCCGTCGAAGGCCGCGACGTCGCTGGTGCGGCTGGTGCTGGCCCACAGCGGGACGGCCCGCATGCCGCCCACCCGCTGGCGGGCGCCCCGGTCCGGCTGGGTGCGCACGGTGGCGCCGGCCAGCCCGTCCAGGGCGGTCCACTCGAAGGCCAGGGCGTCGGGCGGGACGTTGCGGCCGGTGCCGTCGGCGGCGCCGTTGGAGACGCCGAGCTTGCGCGGCCTGAGCGGGAACCAGCCGGCGGCGCGCAGGTCCTCGATGAACGCCAGGCGCAGCGGGCTGGCCGTGGCGACCGGCCCGGAGTAGCGCTCGTCCTGGACCCAGCCCCACAGGAGCTGCTGCGCGGCGGGGCTCCTGATCAGCGCGGCCTGGCCGGGCGCGGCCGGCGCCAGGGCCTCGGCGAAGTAGGCGAGTTGTTGCAGGACGAGCGGGATCCAGGCGCCGTTGTGCGGGGAGTCGTAGGACAGGTAGGTCATCGTCTGGTGGTCCTCGCGGCGGCGTTCCATCTCCGCCAGCGCGTACCGGGTGACCAGGCCGCCCGCGCCGACGCCCCCGACGATCAGCGGCGTGGTGCCGAGCCGCTCGCGGATCGCGCGTCCCACGCACGTCGCCGCGACCCCGGCGTTGGCCTGGATGTGGGTGTGGCGGGCGGCGAAGCCGAGCAGCACGACGTCGATGCCCTGGGCGAGCAGCCGGCTGAGCAGCCGGTCGCCGTGCGGCGGGTACGGCGCGTCGAGCCGTCCCCACAGCCCGGCCAGGTCGCTGGGCCCGTGGCCGAACCCGTCGGCGAAGATCATGGGACGGACGAGCGCGTCGTGGCCCGCGGCGAGATGGACGGCGGCCGTCCCCGTGGCGAGCCGGCCCTGGTAGGGCCAGTCGGAGGTGAGCTCCCACCGCGCGTCGGGCGCGCGGTGCTCCCCGGAGCCGCCGGGGTCGTGCGCGAAGAACATCCCCGTGGGGAGCGCTCCGGCGACCTGTTGCGCGCGTCCGGCGGGCGCGGGCCCGGACTCCTGTGCCTGAATGCGCTCGACGTCGATCCTGGCCGCCCCTGCTGTCGCCATGACTGTCACCTTTTCTCGTGGGTTACCGGATGTGACCCCCGATTCGCGTGCCCGCCTTTCTGAATATCGTTCGATCTTTTTCCGGATTCGATGACGTCTCCAGCTCACCTCGCCCACGGCGACAAATCAACCCGCGCCGCCGACAATTCACCCTGACCGCCGGTCAAGGCATTACACAGGACCGCCGCGAACCATTTCCCTTTGTCACACGAGCGCGGTCTTTCGCGGCATCAGCGCCAGGGCGCCCAGGTAGAGCAGGGCGGCCACGATGAGCAGGCCCTTGTAGCCGATCACCAGCGCCAGGTATTCCAGGCAGCCGCCGACCATCGCGCCGAGCAGGTTCGCGCCGAAGGACGTGGTCGCGTCGGCGGTGTCGGAGAAACGTTTGGCGAAGACCACGTTCGCGGCGAAGATCGGCAGGAACGCCACCGTCACGGCCGCCACGGCGCGCAGCGGCACCGGCAGCGACAACAGCCACGCGTTGGGCACCAGCCAGGCCAGCAGCAGGCCGGCCAGCAGCACGGCGTACATGACGGGCAGCGGCGGGGTGCGGAAGCGGCGGGTCACCTCGACGGCGGCGAGCACGGCGACCAGCACCCCGGCGAAGACGATCGCGTTGACCACCCAGGTGGTGCCGAACAGCAGCGCGAAGCCCGTCACGCTCTTGGTCTCCAGCAGCATGAACGCCACCCCGAGCAGGAACAGGTCGGCGTAGGGCTTCATGCGCCCGTAGGGGCCCGCCACCACGCGGACGGCCAGCAGGCTGACGATGAGGATCAGGCCGAGGGTGATGATGTAGATCGGCGGGATCGTCCGGTCCTTCAGGTAGAGGAAGGGGCGGTCGTCGTCGGCGGGGGCCGGGGTGCCCGCGGCGGCGCCGGGCCACTGGCTCGCGCAGCGCTGGTCGGCGGCGGTCAGGCCGGCGGTGATGACGGCCTGCTGGCCGGCGGTGCTGACCACGTCGACGCACGGCTTGTGGCCGAAGGCGGTCTGCATGGTCGAGGCCAGCCGGTCGACCAGCCAGCTCTCGCGGTAGTAGTTGTACATCGAGAACGTGCCGCCCGGCCGCAGGTGGTCGCGGGCGGCCCGCATGGCCTCCTCGGTGAACAGGTAGCTCTCCAGGCGCAGCGAGCTGGCCCCGGACACGAGGGTGAGCGAGTCGGGCAGGGCGAACAGGATCAGGTCGTAGCGGTCGCCGCTGCGCTCCAGGAAGGCGCGGCCGTCGGTGATGTGGGTGGTGACGCGCGGGTCGGCGTAGGGCTTGTCGGGGTGCAGGCTGCCGCCCAGCTCGCGCAGCTTGGGGTCGATCTCGACGGCGTCGACGTGCTGGGCGCCCTTGGACAGCGCGATGGCCACGTCGGTGCCGCTGCCCGCGCCGACGATCAGCACGTCCTCGGGCGGCCTGGTGGTGCGCTCGTAGGGCAGCCCGTACTGGCGTTCCCACTGCAGACGGGCGTAGGCGGGCACGGCCTGCTGGTGCGGGATGCCGTTGACGGAGATGTCGGTGACCGGCACGCCGAGCATCTGCATCGCCTTGTAGGTCACCTTGTAGTACGGCGACCACAGAGCCCCGGCCGTCAGCGTCTCCGACAGCAGCAGGCCGGCGACCAGGAGTGAGGGCAGGACCACCAGGCCGAGGTAGAGCGAGCGGGGCCGGGGCACCAGGAGCAGGCCGTAGCACAGGGCCGCGACCACCCCCCAGAACACCGGCGGCGCCGACAGGAACGACAGCGCCGTGAACGCGGCGATGCCGCTGAGGCTGCCGATCAGGTCGTAGCGGTAGGCCTCCAGGCGCGGCAGCTCGGGGAAGCAGCGCCCGACCAGTTCGGCGGGCCCCATGAGCACCGCCGCCGCGGCGATGAAGATCACCGGCAGGATCAGCCAGGCGGGCGGCCCGACGGTGCCCAGGCTCGTCCAGTACAGGACGCCCTCGGTGTCGCGGTCGACCGTCACCGGGAAGGCCAGCACGAGGGCCACCAGGACGAGCAGGACGACCGGCGAGTAATACGGCTGGCGGCGCGAACGCCCCACGCGCAGAAATCCGAGCCCGATTCCCAGAAAAGAACCGAGCAGGACAAAATTGGTGAAATAGCTCAGATGAACGATGTTCGAGCCTGTCCATCTGATGAGCGCCAGTTCGAGGAAGAGCATGAAGGCACTGGCGAGGACGAGCCTCGGCCGGACCGGCAGCCAGTGTTGTCTTTCCCCGTCGGAAACCGGCGTCTGCGCCTGGAGCGTCATGATGCATCACCGTAGTGAACAGACCGAGGACAAGGAAGCCTGACGCCCCGGAAACAATTATGGTCCACTTCGCCACTTATGCGGTGTTTTCGCAGGTCACAACCACCGTAAGGGGGTGGACGCGCCTTGACGGATGCAGGAATGTTGGGTCGTTCGTTTGCCTCCATTACGTTCGGTGGTGACTCATGCGGGTCCTGATCCAGCTCCGTCCCTCCCCCGATCTGGTCGCGGCCGTCGCCGATCCCGGCCAGACCGCCACCACGGCCGACGTCGCCGACGGCCTGCCCGGCGTCGAACTCGACACGGCCTTCACACCGGTCGCCGTGCCGAGGCCGGTCCCCGCGGCCGGCGGCGATCCCCTCTCCCTCCACCAGCCCCTCGACTTCTCGCTGGCCCCCGAGGACGCCTCCGTGCTGGTCCGCGGCACGATCTCCGACGACGAGCTGACCTCGCGGGTCACGCTGCTGCCCACGCTGCGCCCCGACGTCGTCGGGGTGTTCGCCGACCCGGTGATCGAGTCCAGCCTGACCTGCGGCGGCGATCCGCCGGTGGGCGACTGGCACGACGTCGAACGCCTGCTCAACGTGGCCGGGCTGCACGCCGAGGGGCTCGACGGCGCCGGGGTGGCGCTGGCCGTCCTGGACACCGGCGTCAACGCCGCGCACGTGGCCCGCCAGCTCGGCCGCGGCGTCACGCTGGACGCCGAGCGGAGCTGGAACCCCTCCGGCGTCACCGGCCGGGCCGGCCAGTTCGAGGTCGACCACGGCACGATGTGCGCCTTCGACGCGCTCATCGCCGCGCCGCAGGCGTCCCTGATCGACGTGCCGCTGCTGCGATCGGCCCGGCCGGGCGGCTCGGCGCTCGACGGCCTGCTGTCGGACGCGGTGGCCGCCTTCACCCATCTGCGCACGGTGCTGGAGGCCCAGCCCGCGGCGTCCAGGTCGCTGGTGGTGAGCAACTCGTGGGGGTCGTTCTCCCCCGAGTGGGACTTCCCCGTCGGGCATCCGGGCAACTACTCCGACAACGCCGCCCACCCGTTCAACCTGGTCGTGGCCAGTCTCGACCGGGCGGGCGCGGACGTGCTGTTCGCGGCGGGCAACTGCGGCAGGCAGTGCCCCGACGGCCGGTGCGCCTTCCCCAACCGGCCCATCGGGGGCGCCAACTCCCATCCCAAGGCGTTGTCGATCGGCGGGGTCGACGTCAACGGCGAGCGGGTGGGCTACTCCTCGCAGGGGCCGGGGCGGCTGACCGCGCGCAAGCCCGACGTGTGCGCGTACACGCACTTCTCGGGGTCGCGGGCGTTCGGCGACGGCGAGCCGGACACGGGCACCTCGGCGGCGACGCCGGTGGCCGCCGGGCTGGTGGCCGCGGTGCGCACCCGGTGGCCGGCCGCCAAGCTGTCGCCGGCGCAGCTGCGGGCGCTGCTGCGGCGCACCGCCGAGGACCGCAGCGAGGTGGGCTTCGACTACGACTACGGCTACGGGACGGTCGATCCGGCGGGCATCCTGGCCGCGCTGCACCGGCGGGCCAAGGCCGCGGCCTGAGCACGGACCTGCCCACTCCCCTGGGCACGGGCGGGCGGGCCGTCCCGGAGCGGCCCGCTCACGCGGTCTCCCGGTTGAACACGCGGGCCCCGACGGTCAGGCCGACCACGGCGAGCCCCGCCGTGACGGCCACGCCGAGCCCGACCGTGCCGGTGGCGTAGTGCCCGGCGAACAGGTCGCGCAGCGCCTCCAGGACGTACCTGAAGGGGCTGAGGCGCGACAGCGCGTCCAGCCAGCCGGGCGCCATCGACATCGGCAGGAACGCGCCCGACAGCAGCACCAGCGGGATGACCGCCGTCGACATCACCGGCGCGAACAGCTGCTCGCCGATGGTCAGCGCGACGGCGTACGACAGGGCGGCCAGGCTCGCCCCCAGCACCACGACCAGCACGAACCCGGCCGCGAGCCCGGCCACCGGCACCCGCATCCCGAAGGCGAACCCGGCGGCCAGCACCATCGTCGTCTGGACGGCCATCGTCACGACGTTGTCGAGCACCCGTCCGAGCAGCAGGGCCAGGCGGCTGGCCGGGGTGACGCGCAGCCGTTCCAGCACGCCGAAGCGCTTGTCGAAGACCACCCCGAACCCGGCCAGCCCCATGCTCATCAGGCCGAGCTGGACGATCAGCCCCGGCACCAGCACCTCCCAGGTGCCGAAGGTGGCGAAGATCGGCCCGAACAGCACCAGGAACAGCAGCGGCTGGACGGCGCCGAAGACGATGCCGAGCTTCTGGCGCAGGGTGGCGCGCAGGGAGTGGCGGAACAGCACCCAGGTGTCGCGCAGCATCAGACCCCCGCCTCCTCGCGCAGCGACCGGCCGGTGATGTCGAGGAACGCCTCGTCGAGGGTGCGTCCCGCCTTGAGCTCGGCCGGGGTGCCCGCGGCGGCGATCCGGCCGTCGTCGATGATCAGCAGCCGGTCGCAGAGCGCGTCGGCCTCGTCCAGGTAGTGGGTGGTCAGGAAGATCGTCACGCCGTGCTCCTCGCGCAGGGAGCGGACGTGCTCCCACAGGTTGGCGCGGCTCTGGGGGTCCAGGCCGGTGGTCGGCTCGTCCAGGAAGAGCAGACGGGGGTCGTGCAGCAGGGCGAAGGCGATGTCGAAGCGACGTCGCTGCCCGCCCGACAGCGCGGCGCCCACTCGCCCCTCCAGACCGGACAGGCCGAGCCGGGCCAGCACCTCGCGGTACCGGGTCCTGGCCTCGGCCCTGGTCAGGCCGTACAGCATGCCCTGGAGCTCCAGTTGCTCGGCGAGCGGGGCCATGACGTTGACGCCGCCGCCCTGCGAGACGTAGCCGATGCGGCGGCGCACCTCGCGCGGGTCGCCCAGCAGGTCGCGGCCCGCCACGGTGGCGGTGCCCGAGGTGGGGCGGAGCAGGGTCGTCAGCATGCGCATGGTCGTGGTCTTGCCGGCGCCGTTGGGCCCGAGGAAGCCGACGATCTCGCCGGCCGCCACCGAGATGTCGACGCCTTTGACGGCCTCCACGCCGCCTTCGAAGGTCTTGGTCAGACCTGTGGTTCTCAACATGTGATCGCCTCCAAAATTAGGGTAGCCATAATTTTGGAGTCACTGCAAGTTCGGTATCATGGCGGCATGGAAGAGGGGCTGCGGGAGCGCAAGAAGCGGGAGACCAGGCAGCGCATCGCGGACGTGGCGATGGGCCTGTTCATGACGCGCGGGTTCGACCCCGTGACGGTGGCCGAGATCGCCCGCACCGCGGACGTGTCCGTCAACACGGTGTTCAACTACTTCCCGACCAAGGAAGACCTGTTCGCCGACCGGCAGGAGCTGGTGACCGACCTGCCGCAGCAGGTGGTGCGCGGGCGGCGGCCCGGCGAGAGCGTGGCGCGGGCCTTCCGGCGCGACTTCCTGGAGGCCCTCGACTCACGCCACTGGCGCTACGGCCTCAACGAGGGCGGCGACGTGTTCGCCCGCATCGTCAACGGCAGCCCGTCACTGGTGGCCAAGCTGCGCGAGCTGCACGTCGCGCGGGAGCGGGCGCTGGCCCGGGCCCTGGCCGACGAGCTCGACGCCGACCCCGACGACCTGACCCCGCAGATGGTGGCCACCCAGATCCTCGGCACGACCAGGATCCTCGGCACTCACGCGGTGACCCGGATGCTGGCCGGCGAGAGCTGGGAGACGATCGCGCCCGACCTGCGGGCCCAGGCCACGGCGGCCTTCGACCTGCTGGAGTCGGGCATCGGCGACTACTGCGTGCGGCCCTCAGTTGGAGAAGACGGCCGACAGGATGCCGGCCCCGAGCCCGAGGACCATGAACACGGCCCCGAGGATTAGCAGGATCGTGGCGATCATGCCGCAGATGCGGCCGGCCTGCACCGCGCCGCGGTTGTCGTAGGCGTAGCCGCTGGCGTCGATCTCCTTGAGCGCCTTGTTGCCCATCGACCAGGCGAACGGGCCGAGGATGCCGCAGACCACCAGGCTGAGGATGCCGAGCACGAGGATCGTGGTGCCGTTGGGGTGGCTCTGGGGCGGCGGCCCGTAATAGGACGGACCGTAGTTCGGATACGACATGCCCCTTGCGCCCCCTTGCCCCTGTGACTGTCAGGTGCGATTTATACCACAGGCACCTCCTTGATCATGTTGCTGCATCATGGAACGGCACATGACCGATCTTTAGGAGCTTGCCCCCGTGCGTGAACGCGTCCGCGCCTTCCTCGCCGACCGGCGTTTCCAGCGCTTCGTCGTCGGCGTCATCCTGGTCAACGCGGCCACCCTCGGCCTGGAGACCGTTCCCGCCGTCGTCGGGGAGTTCGGCCACCTGCTGGTCGTGATCGACCACGCCGCCCTCTACATCTTCGTGGCCGAGCTGCTGGCCAAGGTCTACGTCGAGCGTTCGGCGTTCGTGCGCGACCCGTGGAACCTGTTCGACACCCTGATCGTGGGCATCGCCCTGGTCCCGGCGACCGGCGGGCTGTCGGTGCTGCGCTCGCTGCGCATCCTGCGGGCCCTGCGGCTGCTGTCGGTGGTGCCGAGCCTGCGCCGGGTGGTCTCGGCGCTGCTGCGCGCCCTGCCCGGGATGAGCTCGATCGTGCTGCTGCTCTCCCTGGTCCTGTACGTCGCCGCCGTCATGGCCACCAAGCTGTACGGCGGCGACTCCCCCGAGCGCTTCGGCAGCCTGCCGACCTCGCTGTTCACCCTCTACCAGACGATGACCGGGGACGACTGGGGCAACATCGCCCGCGAGGTGATGGGCGCCCACCCCACGGCCTGGATCTTCTTCACCATCTTCATCCTGGTCTGCACGTTCGTCGTGCTGAACCTGTTCATGGCGGTCGTGGTCAGCGCCATGGACGAGGAGTCGGCCGAGGAGCGCGCCGCGCTGGAGCAGGACAACACCCTGCACACCCAGCGCATCCTGGAGGAGCTGACCGCCCTGCGCCGCGAGGTCGCCGAGCTACGCCGGCAGGACGTCGCCGGCTGAGCGCACCCGGTCAGCATGCTCGGAGCCGGTCCGGCCGGGCCGGTAGACCAGCCGCCACAGGGCCACGGCCAGCAGCAGCGTGACCGAGACGTACCCGGGGACGAGCCCCGACAGCGCGGCGACCCCCAGCGGCGCGAGGGCGGTGGGCACCGCCCACCCCCAGATCCAGCGCCATCCGGCGCGCAGGGCCACGCCGAGCACGGCCGAGGCGGCGAAGTACAGCGCCAGCCCGCCGCCCAGCACCCAGCCGGCGCCGTGGTGCAGGGACTGCGCCGGCTGGGCGGCGACGACGCCGAGCCCGGCCGCCGTGGCCGTCACCCCGGCGGTCATGGCGAAGTGCGCGGGCAGCGCGACGTACGGCGGCAGGCCGCGCTCGGCGGCCCCCGGCACGGTGGTCAGGCCGTACTGGAAGGTCAGCCACCACAGGGCGACGATCAGCCCGAAGCCGGCCGCGGCGGCGACGGCGAGCTCCGGCCCCCACGAGTGGCCCGAGGCCGAGACGACGACCTGCATGACCGCCTCGCCCAGCACGATGATCACGAACAGGCCGAGCCGCTCCCCCAGGTGGGCCGGGTCGAGCACGGCGGCGGCGGGCCTGGGCAGCGGGCGGGCCGGGCGGCCGGCCCTGACCCGGCGTTCCTCGCGCTCGGCCAGCCGGTGCGCCTGACCG
Organism: Nonomuraea sp. NPDC049655; assembly: GCF_044465465.1. NCBI lineage: Bacteria > Bacillati > Actinomycetota > Actinomycetes > Streptosporangiales > Streptosporangiaceae > Nonomuraea > Nonomuraea sp. NPDC049655. The sequence continues at coordinate 1,022,720 of NZ_JBITLS010000001.1, read as the reverse complement.
CGCATCTCGGCCAGGAAACGCTCGGGCCGGCGGCTGTTGACGACGGAGAAGACCACGTCGAGCAGGATGCCGAGGGCCCACAGGCCGTAGCGCGTCGAGCCGTCCGCCCAGATGGAGGCGACCCAGGGGAACAGCCCGGCGCCGAGCTGGGCCGCCGGCCAGGCCGTCATGACCGTGCCGGCGTGCTGGATCGATCGGGAGGCGCTGATCCGGCAGACGATGTACGCCGCGATGAACCACCCGTCGTGCGTGCCGGCCGCCTTGTCGATCTCGTGGGCCACGTCGGGCGCGGCGGCGGCCATCACCGCGATGCCGAACATGCCGACCAGCATGCTGGGCACCCGCGTCTTGCCGGCCCGGACGTTGGAGTAGAGCGTCAAGGACGTCCAGACGCTCCACACCGCGTAGTAGAGCACCACGAACAGGACGACGTTCGTCCAGGTCGGATGCTGGAGCCGATGGGCGAGCTGGGCGACCGCCACGACGACGACCAGGTCGAAGAACAGCTCAAGCCAGCTCGCGTGGCGCTCTCCCGCTTCAGTCACGGCTAACGAGAATAGAACTCCACCACGAGCTGCTCGTCCACGGGGACCGCGATCTGCTCGCGCTCGGGCCGGTGCAGGAGGGTGACGCGCAGCTCGGCGTGGTCGACCGACAGGTAGGGCGCGACGCGCTCGTCGGCGTGCACGCCCTCGGCGGCGGCCACGAAGGGCTGCATCCGGCGCGAGCGCTCCCGCACGGTGATGACCTGGCCGGGTTTGACCAGGTAGCTGGGGATGTCCACCTTGCGGCCGTCCACGGCGATGTGGCCGTGGTTGACGTACTGGCGGGCGGCGTAGATCGACGGGGCCAGGCCGGCCCGCAGCACCAGGGAGGCCAGGCGGGTCTCCAGGATGGCGACCAGCTCGGCGCCCGAGGCGCCCGGCTTGCGCACCGCCAGGTCCCAGTAGCGGCGCAGCTGCCGCTCCGACACGTCGTAGTACCAGCGCAGCTTCTGCTTCTCCATCAGCCGCAGCCCGTAGTCGCCGGTGGTGCGGCGGTTGGTCTTGCGGCCGTGCTCGCCCGGCGGGTAGGGGCGCTGCTCGAAGTAGCGGACGGCTTTCCTGGTCAGCGGGACGCCCGCGCGACGCGACAGTCGCACCTTCGGGCCGGTGTAGCGCACGTTCACCTCGATGTGGTTAGGTAATCCTTACTTAGGTAAGGCTAACCTACCAGTGGATGTGATCTCAATGTTGCCCCTCGCCGAGCGGATCCGTACTCTCGCCTCGACCTCGACCCTGGCCAAGCTCACGGTGGACGGCGCCTGTTCCCCCGCCCGGGGCGGCGTGGACGAGAGCGGCCGCCCGGTGCTGCTGGTCCGGCCCGGCGAACCGCTGCACGGGTTGCGCGAGGACGCCGTGGTCGCGGTGAACCTGACGGCCATGCGGCAGCTCGGCGCGGTGACACACCCGCGGGCGATGATCGAGGTGCACGGATGGGCGGAGGCCGTGCCGGAGTCGCAGGCCCGCTCCGCGGCGGTGGCGGTGGCCGCGCACAGCGCCGACGAGGGCCTGTTCGACGCCCTGGAGCGGTACGGCCGTCCCGACGCCCCGCGCCTGCTGCGCCTGGACGTGGCCCAGGTCGTCTACCTGACCGGCCAGGAGTCCGGCCTGCTGGACGCCGACGACTACCTCGGCGCGGCCCCCGACCCGCTCACCGAGACGGCCGAACGGGTGATCGCGCACGTCAACGACTCCCACCGGCCGCAGCTCGCCGCGGGCGTGGCCAGGCAGCTCGGCGAGGAGCCCGGTGAGGTGTGGTTGTGGGAGCTCGACCGGTACGGCGCCACCGTGCGCGTGGACGAGTCGCTGGTGCGCTTCCCGTGGCCGGTTCCCGCCCGGTCCGGGCTGTGCCTGGAGACGGCGCTGCGCGGGCTGCTGTGCGGCTGTTGATCACGATTGACGCTGAATTTCCCCGCTGGACGTCCGCCATGGGCCGACCCGTGCCCGCACGTCACTACCATCGGGGTACGTGAGCGGAACCCATCGATCGACGACGCGGACCGCCTCCTCCCCGGCGGAGGGGGGCGCGCGGCGCGGGCGGGCGCTGATGGCGGCCGGGGTGCTGCTCGGCACGCTCATGCTGGCCGGGGCGGGGGCGCTGATGGGCGACGCGTTCAGCTCGCCCGGCCTCGACCCGGTGCACTGGCCGCACGACGCGAGCCGGACCTCCGGCGAGCCGGGGCCCGTCGCCGTGGGTTCGGAACAGGCCACGGCCACCCCCCTCACCCCCACCGCCACCGCCACGACCCGGCCCACCAGGGTCCGCACGGGGCCCGCCGTGACCGGTTCCACGCCTGAGGGCGTCCGGCCCGAGGGCGGGCGGGGGACGCGTAAGCCGCGCTCGACCACGTCCGGCGCCGTCCCCGGCGCCACCCCCGGCGCCGTCGTCACCTCCCCCGGCAGGACCCCGGCCCCCTCGCCGTCCTCGTCGCCCTCGCAGGGCTCTCGTCCCAGTCCTGCGCCGACGCCGTCCTGGAGCGCCGGTCCGGTGACGACTCCGCCGTCGCACCCGCACGGCACCCCGCCGGGCCGCCACCCGTCCAGGACCCACAAGCCCGGGAGATGACCATCCGTCGCCGGTGTGCGACGGGTGCCGACGGCGGTGTGCGGGCGGTTCAGCCGGCGTCGTGCGTCATGCCGCGCAGCAGGTAGCCGAGGCCCGTGGCGAAGGTGGCGTCCCAGTCGTGGCCGAGGCCGTGCTCGGCCAGCGCCGGGTAGCTGGCGGCCCGCTCGCGCAGGAACGCGTCGGTGTCGAGCCGGTCGCGGCGCTGCCAGGTGACCTGCATGATGACCGAGCCCATGACGTAGTTGGACAGGCTGTAGGCGGCCTGCGGGCCGTCCAGGCCGGCCCCGGACAGGGTGCGGTAGAGGAACTCGGTGCGCTCCAGGGCGTGGGGGCCCATGAGCGGGCGGTCGAGGATGGTGGCCGACCAGGGGTGGCGCAGCAGGGCGGCGCGCCAGCCGTCCATGAGGTCGCGCGCGGCGGCCCGCCAGTCGTCGTGCCCGCCGGGGAGCGGCACCTCGCCGAAGACGGCGTCGAGCGCCAGGTCCAGGACGTCCTCCTTGGTCCGGACGTGCCAGTAGAGGGTGGTCGAGCCCGTGTCGAGGCGTTCGGCCAGGCGGCGCATGGTCAGCCCGGCCACGCCCTCCTCGTCGAGCAGCGCGACGGCCTCGGTGACGATCCGGTCGAGCGTCAGCCTCGGCTTGGCGTCCTTGCGGGGGCGAACCCAAACGTTGTCCATCCGACGGATAATACGGTGTACGCGAACCGGATCGATGGTCTAGTAATGGAACATGGGTCATATCGAGGTGAGCGGCTTGACGTACCTGCTGCCGGACGGGCGTCCGCTGCTGCTGGAGGCGTCGTTCAAGGTGGGCGACGGCGCCAAGGCGGCGCTGGTCGGCCCCAACGGCGCGGGCAAGACGACGCTGCTCCGGCTGATCGCGGGCGACCTGCGGCCCGACGACGGGCGCGTCACCACCGGCGGCGGCGTCGGGGTGATGCGGCAGTTCCTCGGCACCGGCAGCGTGCGCGACCTGCTGCTGGGCGTCGCGCCCGCGCGGGTCCGGGCGGCCGCGGCCGAGCTGGCCCGCGCCGAGGCCGCGATCGGGCTGCGCGACGACGAGCCCCGGCAGCTCGCCTACGCCCAGGCCGTCGCCGACTACGCCGACGCGGGCGGCTACGAGCTGGAGGTGGTGTGGGACGCGTGCGCGACCGAGGCGCTCGGGCTGCCGTACGAGCAGGTCGCCGGCCGGAGCCTGGCCACGCTGTCCGGCGGCGAGCAGAAACGGCTCATGCTGGCGGCGCTGCTGCGCGGCCCCGACGAGATCCTGCTGCTCGACGAGCCGGACAACTACCTCGACGTGCCGGCCAAGCAGTGGCTGGAGCGGGCGATCAGGAGCTCGGCCAAGACCGTGCTGCTGGTCTCGCACGACCGGCGGCTGCTGGCCGAGGCGGCCGACCGCATCGTCACCGTCGAGGGCCGCGAGGTGTGGGTGCACGGCGGCGGCTTCGCCGGTTACGCCGAGGCCCGCAGGCGGCGTGGCGAGCGCCTGGAGGAGCGGCGGCGGCGCTGGGAGGACGAGCGGGCCCGGCTGCGCCGGCTGGTGCACGTGCTGCGGCAGCGGTCGGCGAACAACGACGCGCTGGCGGGGGCCTACCGGTCGGCGGTGTCCCGGCTGGAGCGCTTCGAGCGGGCGGGGCCGCCGAGCCGGCCGCCGAAGGAGCAGAACGTACGGATGCGGCTGCGCGGCGGGCGTACCGGGAAACGGGCCGTGACGTGCGAGAACCTGGAGCTGACCGGGCTGGTGCGGCCGTTCTCGGCCGAGGTGGCCTACGGCGAGCGGGTCGGCGTGCTCGGCCTGAACGGCACCGGCAAGAGCCACTTCCTGCGCCTGTTGGCCGGCGAGCCCGTCGCGCACACCGGCGTGGCCCGGCTGGGCGCCCGCGTCGTCCCCGGCCACTTCGCGCAGACCCACCTGCGGCCCGACCTGCACGGACGGCCCATCGGCGAGCTGGTGACGGAGACGTTCGCGCTGACCAGGAACGACGCCATGGCCGCGCTGGCCCGCTACGAGCTGGCGCCGGCCGGCGGGCAGCGGTTCGAGACGTTGTCCGGCGGCCAGCAGGCGCGGCTGCAGATCCTGCTGCTGGAGCTGTCGGGGGCGACACTGCTGCTGCTCGACGAGCCGACCGACAATCTCGACCTGGCCAGCGCGCAGGCGTTGCAGGAGGGCCTGAACGGCTTCGCGGGAACGGTGCTGGCGGTCACGCACGACCGCTGGTTCGCCGACGACCTGGACCGCCACCTGATCTTCGGCGCGGACGGCGTGGTGCGGGAGAGCCCCGAACCTCGCTGGGACCTCTAGCCGGCGCCGGCCAGGCCGCGCTCGCGGCGCAGCGTCGAGACGGTCATCGTCTCGTCGACCGCCTCGGGCGAGAGCACGTGGTCGAGCACCATCACCGCGCAGCCGCTGATGCCCGCGCCCGCGCCGAGCCGGCTCGGCTCGATGCGCAGCCGCCGGGTAGCCAGGGCGGTGGAGCGGCGGTAGACGACCTCGCGGATGCTCGACACCAGCGGGCCGAACGCCTCGGCCATGTCGCCGCCGAGCACCACGACCGAGGGGTTGAGGATGTTGACCGCCCCGGCCAGCACCTCGCCGATGCGGCGGCCGGCCGTGCGCACGATGGCCATCGTCTCGGCGTCGCCCGCGCGCACCAGCGCGGTCACGTCGGCGATGGTGCCGACGTCCTTGCCCGCCTCGCGCAGGTCGCGCAGCAGCGCGGTGCCGCTGGCGACGGAGTCGACGCAGTCGGTGTTGCCGCAGCGGCACAACACGCCGCCGCCGTCGAGCACGGGGATGTGACCGATCTCGCCGGCCGCGCCGAGCGCGCCGCGCAGGATCTCGCCGCCGGCGATCACGCCCGCGCCGATGCGGGTGGAGACCTTCACGAACATCAGGTCGCCGAGGTCGGGGTAGGCGCCGCGGTGCTCGCCGATGGCCAGCACGTTGACGTCGTTGTCGACGAGCACCGGCACGGGGAACCGCTCGCGGATGATCGGCGGGATGACCACGCCGGTCCAGGAGGCCATCACCCGGGCGCTCTCGGTGCGGCCCTGGGCGAACTCGACGGTGGCGGGCACGCCCATGCCGACGCCCCTGACGCAGGAGCCGGGGCGGTCGCCGAGCAGCTCGTCCCAGGTGTCCATGAGCAGCGGGAGCACGACGTCGGGGCCCTGCTCGACGTCGATGAAGAAGTCGCGGCCGGCCAGCTCGCGCCCGGCCAGGTCGCAGATCGCGACCCGGGTGCGGCTCGCGCCCAGCGCGGCGACCAGGACGACGCCGCCCCCGGCGTTGAACTCCAGCCGGACCGGCGGCCGCCCGCCGGTCGAGGGGGCGTCGGTGCGCTCGACGACCAGGCCGCGGTCGAGCAGCTCGCCGACGCGCAGTTGCACCGCCGGGCGCGACAGACCGGTCACGCGGCCGAGGTCGGCGCGCGTGACGGCCTCACCCGTGCGGATGAGGCGGAGCACCTCGCCACTCGTGGCGAGGGTCGCGGCGGTACGTCGAGGCATCGGCCAAGTGAATCACATGGGCTTCGGTAATGAAAAGTGAAGACTTTTTCATCTCAGATACCAAAACCCTGCTTGTGCACGACCCAAACTCTCGTTAGTGTCCGTTCTGTCCTTGCTTGGTAGATCAACGGAGCTTCGCCTTGTCCCCCCTCTCGACCGCCAGCCCCGCTCATACCGCCGATCTCGTCGTCTTCGGCGGCACCGGCGACCTGTCCATGCGCAAGCTGATCCCGGCGCTCTACCACAGCGACAGGGACGGCCGGCTGTCCCCCGAGACCCGCGTCATCGCCATGTCCCGGGGCGGGCTGACCGACGCCGACTTCCGCGGCAAGGTGGACGCCGAGGTACGCGACCAGGTCCCCGTGGACGACCCCGCCGTCTGGCAGCGCTTCCTGGGCCGCCTGAACCACGTCTCGGTGGACGTCGGCGGCGAGGACAAGTCGGGCTGGGGCGCGCTGACCAGGCTGCTGGCCGGTCACGAGCAGCGCGACCGGGTGTTCTACCTGGCCAGCCCGCCGATGACGTTCGGCCCCTTCTGCCGCGAGTTGGAGGAGGCCGGCCTGGTCACCCCGCTGTCGCGGGTGGTGCTGGAGAAGCCGCTCGGCCGCGACCTGCCCAGCGCCCAGCGGATCAACGACGAGGTCGGCGCCATCTTCGACGAGCGCCAGATCTTCCGCATCGACCACTACCTGGGCAAGGAGACGGTGCAGAACCTGCTGGTGCTGCGCTTCGCCAACGCCTTCCTGGAGCCGATCTGGAACTCGTTGTGGATCGACCACGTCCAGATCACCGCCGCCGAGACCGTCGGCACGCCGGGACGGCGCGGCTACTACGACCACGCGGGCGCGCTGCGCGACATGGTGCAGAACCACCTGCTCCAGCTGCTCACGCTGACCGCGATGGAGCCGCCGTCGCGCAACGACCGCGAGTCCATCCGGGACGAGAAGGTCAAGGTGCTGCAGTCGCTGCGGCCGATCGTGGGGACCGAGGTGGACCGGTTCACCGTGCGCGGCCAGTACACCGAGGCCGGCGGCATGCCGTCCTACCTGGACGAGCCCGCCTCCACGCCGACGACCGAGGCCTCGCGGCGGGTGGAGACGTTCACCGCGATCCGGGCCGAGATCAAGAACTGGCGCTGGGCGGGGGTGCCGTTCTACCTGCGGACCGGCAAGCGCATGCCGTACCGGCGGTCGGAGATCGTGGTGCAGTTCAAGGACGTGCCGCACTCCATCTTCCCCGGCGGCACGCCGAACCGCCTGGTGCTGCGGCTGCAGCCCGAGGAGGGCATCGAGCTGCACATCATGGCCAAGGAGCCGGGCGCCGGCGAGGTGACGCTGAAGCCGGTGCCGCTGTCGCTCAGCTTCGGCAAGACGTTCACCGCCCGGGTGCCGGAGGCCTACGAGCGGCTGCTGACCGACGTGCTGGCGGGCAACCCGACGCTGTTCATGCGGCGTGACGAGGTGGAGGCGGCCTGGCGCTGGATCGATCCGATCCTGGCGGCCTGGGAGTCCTCCGCCGACCTGCCCGAGCCCTACCCCGCAGGAACCACCGGCCCCGCCGGGGCCCACGAACTGCTCGGCCGCAGCGGTCGCGCCTGGCACGAGGAGGAAGACCTGTGAATTCCGTCATCCAGGAGATCACCGATCGGATCGCCGAGCGCAGCGCGGCCAGCCGTACCGCCTACCTGGCGCGGATCCGGCGCGACGGCGAGGCGGCGCGGGCCAAGGGCCCGGCGCGCGCCCACCTGGGCTGCGCGAACCTGGCGCACGGCTTCGCCGCCGCCTCCGACGAGGACAAGCTGATCTTGCGCGGTGCCGGGAGCGCCGCAAAGCCCGGCGTGGCGATCGTCACCAGCTACAACGACATGCTCTCCGCTCACCAGCCGTACGAGACCTACCCGCCCGAGCTGAAGGCGGCGGTGCGCAGGGCGGGCGGCGTGGCGCAGGTCGCCGGCGGCGTGCCCGCGATGTGCGACGGCATCACGCAGGGCCGCGCCGGCATGGAGCTGTCCCTCTACAGCCGCGACGTGATCGCCATGGCGGCCGCCATCGCGCTGTCGCACGACATGTTCGACTCGTCGCTGCTGCTGGGCGTCTGCGACAAGATCGTGCCTGGCCTGTTCATCGGGGCGCTGCACTTCGGGCACCTGCCGGCGATCTTCGTGCCGGCCGGGCCGATGACCTCCGGCCTGCCGAACAAGGTCAAGGCGCGCACCCGCCAGCTCTTCGCCGAGGGCAAGGTCGGACGGGCGGAGCTGCTGGACGCCGAGGCCGAGTCCTACCACTCCCCCGGCACCTGCACCTTCTACGGCACCGCCAACTCCAACCAGGCGCTGATGGAGGTCATGGGCCTGCACCTGCCCGGCTCGACGTTCGTCAACCCGCACACCGAGCTGCGGCACGCCCTGACCGAGGCGGCCGGCCGCCGCGCGGTGGAGATCACCGCGCACGGCCCGGAGTACACGCCGATCGGCGAGCTGGTGGACGAGAAGTCGATCGTGAACGCCTGCGTGGCGCTGCTGGCCACCGGCGGCTCGACCAACCACACGCTGCACCTGGTCGCCATGGCCGCCGCCGCGGGCATCGTGCTGACCTGGGACGACCTGGCCTGCCTGTCGCGCGTCGTGCCGTCGCTGACCAAGATCTACCCCAACGGCCAGGCGGACGTGAACCACTTCCGCGACGCCGGCGGCATGCAGGTGCTCATCGGCGACCTGCTGGACGAGGGCCTGCTCCACGGCGACGTGCTGACCGTCGCCGGCCCCGGCCTCGACCGCTACCGCGAGGCGCCCTCGCTGGTGGACGGCGAGCTGGTCTGGGAGCCGGTCACGGGCGGCAGCAAGGACCGCGACGTGCTGCGCCCGGTCGCCGAGCCGTTCTCGGCCGACGGCGGGATCCACATGGTCGAGGGCAACCTCGGCCGGGCCGTCAGCAAGGTGTCGGCGGTCAAGCCCGAGCACCTGGTGATCGAGGCCCCGGCCAAGGTGTTCGACGACCAGCTCGACCTGCTGCGCGCCTTCGAGGCCGGCGAGCTGGACGGGCAGGACTTCGTGGCCGTCATCCGCTACCAGGGCCCCAGCGCCAACGGCATGCCCGAGCTGCACAAGCTCACGCCGCCGATGGCGGTGCTGCTCGACCGCGGGCAGCGGGTGGCGATCGTCACCGACGGCCGCATGTCGGGCGCGTCGGGCAAGGTGCCCGCGGCCATCCACCTGTCGCCCGAGGCCGCCGACGGCGGGCCGATCGCGATCGTCCGCGAGGGCGACGTGATCAGGCTCGACTCGGCCGCCGGGACGCTGGAGCTGCTGGTGCCCGCCGAGGAGCTGGCCCGGCGCACGCCCGAGGGCCGGCCGCTGAGCGACGCGGAGTGGGTCGGCACGGGACGCGAGCTGTTCGCCACGTTCCGCCGCATGGCCGGGCACGCCGAGCAGGGCGCCGGGATCTTCGGGGTGAGCGGCGCCGAGTCGCCGCACCACGGCCCCGGGCTGGGCTTCCCCGCCGAGGCGGGCGCCTCGCACCTGGAGAGCGGCGCGCCCGTGGGCACGCGGGCCGCCGGGCTGGGCCGGTGAGCGTCCGTGGCATCCTTCCGGTGACGACGGCGTGCGATCTCGGCCCCGTCGTCGTGGGCATCGGAGGCGTGAGCATCGGAGGTGTGGGATGAGTGCCTTTGACCTTCCCTGGCTGGTCGCCGACATCGGGGGGACCAACGCCCGGTTCGGGCTGGTCACCTCGCCGCAGGCCCGGCCGTCGAACGTCGCGGTGCTGGCCGGCTCCGCCTACCCCACGCTGCCCGACGCCGTCGACGCCTATCTCGCCGAGCACGCGGGCGGGGCGCGGCCGGGTGCGGCGTGCCTGGCGCTGGCCGGGCCGATCGACGGCGACCGCTACCGGCTGACCAACTCGGCGTGGGCCGGGTCCGTACGCGACCTGGGCATCCCGTACGCGGTGCTGCTCAACGACTTCGAGGCCCTGGCCGTGTCGCTGCCCCACCTGGAGGGCCCCGACCTGGTGTCCCTGGGCGGCCCCGAGCCCTCCCAGGGCGTCAAGGCCGTGCTGGGCCCCGGGACCGGGCTCGGCGTCGGCGGGCTCGTGCCCACGGACCGGGGCTGGACGCCCGTCCCGGGCGAGGGCGGGCACGTCACGGTGCCGGTGATCGACCGGCGCGAGCTGGAGATCGTCCGGGTGCTGCAGGCCGAGGGGCTGCCGCACGTCGTGGCCGAGCACCTGCTGTCCGGCCCCGGCCTGGTACGCCTGCACCGGGCGCTGGCCAAGGTCAACGGCGTGACCGCGCCCGACCTGAACGCCTCCGACATCGTGGCCCGGCTCGACGACTCGCTCTGCGCGGAGACCGTCGAGGTGTTCTGCGAGATGCTGGGCAGCTTCGCCGGGAACGTGGCGCTCACCCTGGGCGCCAGAGGTGGGGTCTACCTGGGCGGCGGAGTGCTGCCCCGTATCGTGGAACGGGTGCGGACCAGCGGTTTCCGTGCCCGGTTCGTCGGCAACCCCGACATGCCCGGATACCTGGAGGCGATCGCCACCACGCTGATCGTCGCGCCCCAGCCGGCGCTCACCGGCGCGGCCGCCTGGCTGCGCGCGCGGGCCACCACCGAACTCGTGGGCTGAGGCCCACCCTGATCACCACTAGACGGCCGTGACCCCGGCCGATGAGGAGAAGACTCTGATGAGCTTGCTCGACCTCGCCCCCGTGATCCCCGTCGTGGTGATCGACGACGTGGCGACCGCCGTGCCGATGGCCGAGGCTCTCGTGGCGGGCGGGCTGCCCGTCATCGAGGTGACGCTGCGCACGCCGGCCGCGCTCGGAGCGATCGAGCGGATCGCCGCTGAGGTGCCGGGGGCCACGGTCGGCGCGGGCACGATCCGCACCACCGCCGACATCTCGGCGGCCGTGGCGGCCGGTTCCCGGTTCCTGGTCTCGCCGGGCACGACGTTGTCGCTGGTGGAGGCCCTGGAGTCCAGCGGCGTGCCGTACCTGCCGGGCGCGGCGACCGTCTCGGAGGTGATGGCGCTGGCCGAGCGCGGCATCAAGGAGCTGAAGTTCTTCCCGGCCGAGGCGGCGGGCGGCGTCGCGTACCTGAAGTCGCTGGCCGGGCCGCTGCCGGACGTGCGTTTCTGCCCGACCGGCGGGATCCGGGCCGAGAGCGCCGCCGACTACCTGCGGCTGCCGAACGTGGGCTGCGTGGGCGGCAGCTGGCTCACCCCCGCCGACGCGCTGGCCGCGGGCGACTGGGCCCGCGTGGAGAAGCTCGCCGCCGCCGCGGCGGCACTGCCCCGGTAGCTTCCAGGGCCGCCACGGCGGCCCTGTGCTTTCCTGCGCTCGTTCCCGGGCGACGGGCCTTGGCGTCGCCGCGCCTTCTCTCACTCGGGAACGGGCGCGCGCGTGTTGCGGCCCTTCTGGACGGTGATCGCGTGCGGCGGTCCTCGTGGACGGCGGCCGCGTGCGGGCACGCGTCGCCCTGGGCGGTGACGCTCCACCCGTACCGGCAGTACGCGCACTCCTCGACGCCTTCCACGCAGGTGCGGTGGGCGATCTCAGCGCCTCCGGCCGACCGCGTCCAGCAGGCGTCGCAGCCGGGGCGGCGTCGCCCCAGAATGCCCCGCCTTCCCGCCGCCCCGCCCTCCCGCCGCCCCGCCTCTCCGCCGCCCCGCTGCACGCAGGCGCTGCACACTGCCGGGCGCTCGCACCGGCGGTCCGTCCCGCCGATGCACCGGCAGCACAGGCACGCGTCAACGGCGGCGCGCGGCCGGTGGGCGCATATGCCGCAACTCTGGACCCTTCTCCCAAAACCCCCGCCGAACTGGCCCTTTCCGGACACTCGGAGATCATCAGCCTGCGCCGAACCGGTATTCGGACGTGTGACGGCGGGGTAGGGCAAGGAATGCCAAGCCGTAGCCCCGGGAAGCCCCATCCGCTCCTCGGAGAGCGAAAGGGAGCACCATGCCGCTGGAAACGGCCCGTCAGGAACACCTCACGCGCCCGGTGACGCCGATCGGGAGCCTGGAGCGGGGCATCGACATCCTCCTGGCGCTGAGCGCCGCGCCCCGGCCGGTCAGCCTGGCCCAGCTCAGCCGGAGCACGGGCCTGCCCAAGTCCACGGCCCACCGGATCCTGGGCGTGTTGTGCGCGCGCGAGCTGGCCCGGCGGGTGGGCACCGGCTACCTGCCCGGCCGGCAGCTGGAGACGATGGCCGGCATCGCCCGCAACCGCATCCCCGGGTCGCGGCGGGTGGTGCTGCCGTACCTGCTCTGCCTGCAGGAGACCACCCGCCAGACCGTCAACCTGGCCGTGACCGCCGGCCTGGAGGCCCGCTACGTCGAGCGCCTGTACGGCCACGACCGCGTCCGGTCCCGCTCCGACGGCACCGACCTGGCGCCGCTGCACTGCACGGCGACCGGCAAGGCGCTGCTGGCCTTCGACACCGGGCTGCGCGAGGAGGTGCTCGGGCGGGGCGGCTTCGAGCGGCTGACCAGCCGCACGATCACCGGCGTGGCCACGCTGGAGCGGGAGCTGGCCCAGGTCCGCCGGTACGGCGTGGCCTACGCCCAGGAGGAGTACACCGAGGGCGTGTCGTGCGTGGCCGCGCCGGTGTTCGGGCCGGGCGGCGGCGTGTGCATGTCGGTGGGGGTGGCGGCGCCGGGCCCGTCCGCGCCGCTGGCCCGGCTGGGCCTCACCGTACGCGGCGCGGCCCAGGCGATCTCGGCCGCGCTGGTGGTGGCCTGACGTGTTCCGGCCCCTGGAACGCTCCACGGGACGCGTCCCGAAAACGTTCCGCCCAGCGAGACCCCCGCTTGCGCACCCGGCGGACGGGCGATCGCATGACCCCATGGATCTCCTTCCCGTCCCGGCCACCAAGGAGGCGCCCGCGACCCCGCCGGATCAGGCCCGGACGACCCGAGGCACGCGGGCGCCGGCCGGAGACGGGGAGGCCACGCGTGCCTAGAGGCCTGCACAGGGCCACGGTGCTGGAGACCCTGCGCCTGGCCGGCGCCCTCCTGCCGGCGGGCACGCCGCACGCGACGGCCGGCCTCGACCTGCTGCGCTCCCGCTCCCTGCTGACCGGCCTGCACGTCCGGTACGGCGGCCGTCCGGTGCTCGTCCGCGGCCCGCGCCGCACAGCGCTGGTGGTGCTGTCCCAGCGGGACGCCGAACGCGTGTTGTCCGAGCCCGCCTTCGTCCCCACCGTGCGCGAACGGGCCGCCGGCCTGCCCTACGACGTGCTGCGGCCGGCGTTCGCGGAGGTGGCCCGGCAGGAGGCGGCCGCGCTGACGGACGGCGTCATCGACTACGCCCGGCTGGAGTCGTGCTGGCAACGGGTGGCGCGGCGGTGCGTCTACGGCGCGGGCGCGGCCGGCGACGAGGAGCTGAGCGCCCTGCTCGCCCAGGTCAGACGGGCAGGCAGGGGGCGGGCCAGACGCCGTCAGGAGATCCTTTCCGGCCGCTACGACGCCCGCATCCTCGACCACCTGCGCCGCGCCGAGCCCGGCACCCTCGCCGGTCTGCTCGCCGAGACCAGCGGGCCGGAGGCGCGCGGCCTGCGGCAGGCGGCGTTCTGGCTGCTCGGCTTCAGCGTGACCGCCGCCAGCCTCATGCGCACCCTCGCCCTGCTGGCCACCTACCCCGTCCAGCGCAAGTGCGCCCGCGCCGACCCCGACTACCTGCGCGCCTGCCTGCGCGAGGGCCTGCGCCTGTGGCCGCCGGTCCCGGCCCTGTCCCGCCTCACCACCGAGGAGACCGACTGGTACGGCGTCCCGGTGCCCGCCGGCACCCACGTGATCCTCCCGTTCGCCCCCCACCAGCGCAGCCCCCGCCTGCACTACGCCGATTCCTTCGCCCCCGAGATCTGGCTCGACGGCACCGCCGCCGGCGAATGGTGGGCCCTGCCGCGCTGCGACGGCGTGCACCTGATGCTGGGCGTCGGCACGGCCTTCCTGGGCGGGATCCTGGCCTCGGCCCGCCCGAAGGCGACCGGCCGGCCGCTGTCCCCGCACCGCCCGCTGCCCCAGACGCTCAACGCCGCCCGCCTGCGGGTGACGATGCGCCCGCTGAAGCGGCGTCCGGGCCAGAGCTGACCGGGCTTCGTCGCCACCGGGCGGCGGCTTCTCCGTTAGAGTCTGGGGTGGAAAAAGGCGTACCGGCGGAAGAAACGGTTCGGTTTGCGACGGGATGACGACGGCGAGAGGACGGCGACCGTGGGGCGCTCGGCAGGCACTCCGCTGAAGCCTGAGGATCCGCCGGCGATCGGCCCCTACGAGCTGTTGAGCCGTCTCGGCTCGGGGGGCATGGGCACCGTCTACCTCGCCAGGGGCGCCGACGGGGTCAAGGTGGCGCTCAAGGCCATCAGGCGTGACTTCACGGCCGACCCGGTCTACCGGGCGCGTTTCCACGAAGAGGTGTCCAACGCGCGCAAGGTGGCCTCGTTCTGCACCGCGCGGGTGCTCGACCACGGCGAGGACCGCGGGGTGCTCTACCTGGTCACCGAGTACATCGACGGCATCTCGCTGGAAGACCAGCTGATCGAGCACGGCGCGCTGCCGCCGTCGGTGCTGCACTCGGCGGCCGTGGGCGTGGCGGCGGCGCTGACCGCCATCCACGCCGCGGGGCTGGTCCACCGCGACCTCAAGCCGGCCAACGTCATGCTGACGCTGGCCGGGCCGCGAGTGATCGACTTCGGCTTGGCGCGCTCCACGCACGTCGAGTCCCGGCACACGAACGCCGGCATGGTGATGGGCACGCCCGGCTGGATCGCTCCCGAGCAGGTCTTCGAGGGGCACACCAGCCCCGCCGGCGACGTGTTCGCCTGGGGCTCGCTGATCGCGTACGCGGGTCTCGGCGGACATCCGTTCGGCGAGGGGGACGCGTACGTGATGGCGGCGCGGGCCCGTACCGCGCCGCCGGACCTGCGCGGCCTGCCCGCCCCCCTGGACCGGCTGGTCGCCGCGGCCATCCACCCCGACCCGGCGCGCCGGCCCGCGGCCAAACAGCTCCTGCTGGAACTGGTCGGCGCGGCCGACGAGCCCGCAGCCCAGCTGGCGGCCACCGAACACCTGACGAACGCCTGGAACCCCTCGGAGTTCCGCCCCCTCGGCCACATGCCCCCACCCGCCGAACGCACCGGCCCCCCGCACCCGCCCTCACCCGCCGAACGCACGGGCTCCCCCCATCTGCCCTCACCTGCGGAACGCACGGGCCCCCGCCCTCCGATGCGCTCCGCGTCGGGTTCTCGCCCCCCGATGCCCCCGTCCCCCGACCGGACGGGGTCCCGCTCCCCCATGCCACCCGCACCCGAACGCACGGGGGCGGGCTCCGCGATGCCGCCTTCCGCCGAGCGCACGGGCCCGCGTCCACCGCACGCCCCCTCCCCAGCCGAACGCACCGGCCCCCGCCCGCCCATGCCCGCCGCCGCCCCCGCAGAGCACATGGGGCAGCGGCCCCCCATGCCTTCGGGCATGGAGCACCCTGGGCAGCAGTCCCCCATGCCGTCGCCCGCCGAGCGCACCGGACCGCGTCCGCCGCAGATGCCCTCCCCTGCCGAACGCACGGGCCCTCGCCCGCCCATGCCCGCCCCCACGGAGCACCCGGCACCTCGCGCGCCGCAGATGCCGCCTCCCGTGGACCGGACCGGGAACATCCCGCTCCCCCACCACCAGACCACCGGCCAGGCCCCCCTACCTCCGCACACCACGGGCCAGGGACCGCTGCCCGGGTACTCGCCTCCGCGCCGCAAGCGCGGCGTGTTCACCGGCTGCATGACCGCGCTGGTGATCGTGATCGTCCTGTTCGTGGTGGTCCTGGCCACCCTGGCCTGGATCTTCCGCTCCCCCGCCATAGGCGAGGAGGGCCCGGTACAGGACGGAAAGCTGAAGTTCGCGGTAACCGGCACAAAGTGCCCCAAACCAGCGAAGTCCGCCTCCCGCCGCACCTGTCAGGTCACGGTGAAGGTGAACAACGTCGGCCCCGACGCCCGCGTCCTCTACCCCGGCCAGCAGAAGCTGATCGACGAGGACGAGGCCCTGCACGGCGGCAGCAAGCTCCTGGACAAGAGCGGTACGGAGATCACCCCGGTCCGCATCGCCCCGAGCCAGTCCTTCACCGGCACGCTGGTGTTCGACCTGCCGAAGAGCGCCGAGCCGGCGGGCCTCGAAGTACACGACTCAGGCCTGAGCGCCGGAGCCCGAGTAGCCCTGAGCTAACCAGCGACTCAGACCCAAGCGCCAGAGCACAACCAGTTCGGGGTCAACCAGCCACTCAGACATAAGCGCCAGAGCACAACCAGTTCAGGGTTAACCAGCCACTCAGACATAAGCCCCGGAGCCCGAGTAGCCCGGGGCAAACCAGAAACTCAGACCTGAACGCCAGAACACAACCAGCCCAGGGCTAACCCCCTACCCAGGCATAAGCCCCAGAGCCCGAGCAGCCCCGAGCTAACCAGCGACTCAGACTGACCCAGAGCCCAAGTAGCCATGGGCTAACCGAGAACCAACCCTCACATCCCGGCAAAACGCCGCCCTGGATCGCCACCCCTCACCACCTCGCACCGACCAGCTAGCCCCCACGCCAAGCCCTCTCCATCAGGGCCATGGTCTGGCGGCGGTGTGACGGCGGCGTCACTCGAAAAGGCAGGACTCCGGACAAGAAGGCACGGCTCGCGACAAGGGCACTCCCCCGTTCCGATGATTCCCAGGGCTCTTCCCCCTCAGAACCCCTGCTCCGGCGACACCACCCCTTCCATCGGGGCGCCGTCGGCGAAGTGGCGCACGTTCGCGGCCACACGTTCGGCCAGGCCGCGCCAGTAGGACGACGGCGGGTTCGCCGTGTGCGGCGTGATCAGGACGTTGTCCATGTGCCACAACGGGTGCCCGGACGGCAGCGGCTCCGGGTCGGTGACGTCCAGCGCGGCACCACCGATCCGTCCCTCACGCAGCGCCGTCACCAGGTCCTCGGTCACGACGAGCGCACCCCGGGCGATGTTGACCAGCCAGGCGTCCGTACGCATCAGGTCAAGCTCAGGAGCACCGATCATGCCCTTGGTGCTCGGCGTGGTCGCAGCGGCGAGCACGACGTACGCGGCCTCCGGCAGCGCCTCCCGATAACGGGCACGAGGCAGTATCCGGTGCGCACCGGGCGCCCGGCCGCTGTCGGTGACCGCGATCACCGGACAGCCGAACGGCTCCAGCATCCTGATGAGCGCCCGCCCGATGCCTCCACAGCCGATGATCGCGACCGTCGAGCCGGCGAACTCCCTCGACTCGTTCCTCCCCCACTCGGTGGCCCTGGCCAGCCGGGGCAGGTCGCGGGCCGCGGCCAGCATGAGCGCGAGCGCGTGCTCGGCGACGGGCACACCGTAGGAGCCGGTGGCGGCGGTGAAGACGGGCTCCTCAGTGATCACTCCTGCCTCGGCGTACCGCTCGACTCCCGCCGCGGGCAGCTGCACCCACCGGATGCCGTCATGGATCATGGACCGCAGCTCCTCGGGGCCGCCGCGCCCGTAGTAGACGATCGCCTCGGCCTCCTCCAGCGGCACGACGCTGCCGCCCGACCGCCGTACGGCGTCGACCAACATGGGGACCGGCTCCGGGCCGACGTGGACGGCGACGCTCATCGGGGTACCTCCGTGACGTGCTCGCGGCTGTCTGCCAGGATCTGCTCGACCTCGTCGCGGGCCCGTCCGACGATGTCCGCGGCGGCCTGCGCCGCCTCGGCAGCCCGCCCGGCGGCAACCGCTTCGGCGATCTCGTGGTGGAGTCCGATGGCGGTGGTCTCCAGGCGTTCGGGCAGGAGCAGCAGCTCGCGTCTGGCTTCGAGCAGCACTTCGGTCACCTCGGCGAGCTGGGCGAACATGCCGTTGCACGACGCGGTCAGCAGCACCCGGTGGAAAGCGGCGTCTGCCGTGACGTAGGCCTGGCTGTCACCCTTACGAGCGGCGGCGTCCATGGCACGGGCATGGGTGGCGAGCTCGTCCGGCACACGGAGGTCAGGCCTGGACGCGGCGAGCGCGGCGGCGGCAGGCTCGACCGCGGCGCGCAGCTCGGCCAGCTCACGCAGCTGCGCCTCACGCCCCGGCGAGGCCAGCCGCCAGCGGATCACCTGGGGATCATAGAGGTTCCAGGCGCTCATCGGCCGTACGGTGACCCCGACACGAGGACGGCTGGTGACCACGCGCTTCGACTCCAGCACGCGGACGGCCTCGCGTGCGACGGTCCGGGAGACCCCGTACCGCTCCTGGACGTCCTCCAGGCGCAACACCTGCCCCGCACGGATCTCCCCGGCCGCCAGCGACCTGCCGACCGCGTCGAGCACCTGCCCGTGCAGGCCGCGTAGTGTCTCCACGCTCATCGGGCCCCCGCCAGCCCGGCCAGCAGCGCCGCAACCCGTTCAACCGCGGCACCTGGGCCGCCCGAAGTCAGCGCCGATCCCATGCCGCAGGCCACGGCGCCGGCCGCGATCCACTCGGGCGCATCGTCCACGGTCACGCCGCCGGTGGGGATCGCCGGCGCCTGCGGAAGGGCAGCCCGCACGTCGCGCAGCCAGGCGGGTGAAACGCCCGACGCTGGAAAGATCTTGACTGCGTCCGCCCCCTCTTCCAGGGCACGAACGATCTCGGTCGGGGTCGCCACGCCCGGGAAGACCGGCACGCCGTAGCGGTGCCCGGCGCGGATCACCTCAGGGTGCAGGCTGGGTGAGACCAGGAAGCGCGCGCCGGCCTCCACGGCGGCCCTGGCAGCGGCCGGGTCGAGGACGGTCCCCGCCCCGACCAGCGCGTGGGGCCGCTGCTCGGTGAGCCTCGCCACGGCGCTGAGGGCGCGGGGCGTGGTGAGCGCGACCTCGACGGCACGCAACCCGGCATCCAGCACGGCCTCGGCCGACGTCAGGGCCGCCTCGGGCGTGGCGGCCCTGACGATGCCGAACACGCGTTGCTCTGTGACAGCCTGGACGATCTCCCAGCGGTACATGACTTCCTTCCTTGGTTTCCTCACCAGCGAACAGCTACGGCGAGCCGCCCTCCGTGGTGACGCACGATCCCCGCCTGGCCACCCGACGCCCGGCCCGCCTCCCCCCGAACCGCCTTCATCCCGACCTCGTCAGCTCATGGACGGACTCATTTCTCGCATGCCCACCTCAGCTCCGACCTCGTCACCCCACGACCGGACCGCCTCACGCATGCCCGCCTCCGCCAGAAATCGTCGGCTCCCGGACGGACCGCCTCTCACATGACCGCCCCAGCCCCGACCTCGTCACCCCACGACCGGACCGCCTCTCGCATGGCCACCTTCAGGTGAACCCGCCTCCACCGCACTTGCCGGTCCACCGTCGAAATGTCCTTCAGTCGCCTCAACCCGTAACAGGTCCCTTCGCCCGAGGCCCGCATCCTTCGATGGCCGCTTTCCGCATGCACGCTCTTCGAACCAGCAGCCCTCCACAGGCTCTCCGGCTTCGGCATACCGTCTTCGGATTCCCCGTTCATCGAGGCGACCGACATGGCGGCCTCACCCATCCGGACAAACCCCTCCAGCAGACTCGCAATTCACGTTCGCTCGTCCTCAACGGGCTCATGCGGCGCGAGAGGCCAGTTAGCGCAGGCCCCCGTCGCCATGT
This sequence comes from Nonomuraea sp. NPDC049655, assembly GCF_044465465.1. NCBI lineage: Bacteria > Bacillati > Actinomycetota > Actinomycetes > Streptosporangiales > Streptosporangiaceae > Nonomuraea > Nonomuraea sp. NPDC049655. Next base: position 1,002,991 of record NZ_JBITLS010000001.1, on the reverse strand, counting down.
ACATCATCAGCAGACCGACATCAGCGTCACGAACCTCCGGCGTGGACGGCCTCGAGCTCCGTACTCGACCGCCTTCGACAGGCTCGTGGTTGGTAGCAGAACGACTTCGATGAATCAGTGATCAGCAGTGGCGGTTCTTCGGCAGTGATCGCGCTCTTGGCGGCGGAGAATCTTCGGCTGGTTGGCGGGCTATCGATGGACCGTCTCGGCGTGCCCGGTGAAGGCGGCCAAGGCACGATCCAGGCCCGGCCGATCCGGAAGGCCGTCGGTGTCGGCGGCGCACTGGACGACGAGTGCCGCCACTGCCGCCGCCTCGCGCAGGCACACCTCGTACGACTCACCGCGCAACATCCCCGACAGGAACCCGGCGGCGAAGCCGTCCCCTGCTCCCACGGGATCGGCCACCGGCACCGTGAACGCCTCCTGCCGCAGCCCTGCGCACGTGGCGGACTTGTCCCGGTGCTTGACCACGGTGAGGCCGGGCAGCGTCGCCGGGTCGACGTGGAGCAGGTCGAGTTCGTCCTCACCGGCCAGCACCACGTCCGCCCTGGACAGGAGCGGCGCCACCCGCTCGCGCCACGCCGCGGGTTCGCCCAGCTTGTATCGGATGTTCGGGTCGATGGAGACGAGCGCTCCGGCCTGCCCGGCCAGCTCCAGCAGCCGCAGGGTCGCCAGGTGTGCGGAATCCGACAACATCGGAGTGATGCCCGTGACGTGGACGATCTTCGCCCCGTTCACCATCTCCAGGGTCAGCTCGTCCGGCCTCAACCTGGACGCGGCGGCCCCGGAACGGTAGTACTGCACGTCGATGGCCCGGAAGGGATGGCTGTCGCGCACCAGCAGACCGGTCGGCGCATCGGGGTCGATGACCGCGTGCCGGGTGTCGACACCCTCGGCTCTGAGCATGGAAAGGACCGCCCGGCCCGCCGGGTCAGCGCCGACCCGGCCGAGCCAGCGCACGTCATGGCCCAGTCTGGCAAGCCCCGCGGCCACGTTCGACTCCGCACCCGCGATGGAGCGACGGAACACCGTGGCACGCTCCAACGGGATACCGGGCTCGGCCAGCATCAGAAGCATGGCCTCACCGCACACCACGACGCTCATGACTCGCCCATCTCCTGTCGTTCCGGATCCGTCAACGGTGCTATCACGTCATGAAGGACAAGAGAAGGATCATTCAGGTCGTCTCGTAGGAGGAGGGCTGGGAGATGTCGATCCTGGATCGGTCGGGCAGAGCCAGCGCGGCGGCGAACCCGACCACCGCACCGACGATCATGAAGATCGCTATCGCCTGCCAGCCGTAGTCGTGCAACAACCATGTCGCGATCAGCGGCGCGGGGCCGCCGGCGATGATCGAGGCGAGCTGATAGCCGAGACCCGCGCCGCCGTACCTGAGGCTGGTCGGGAAGCTCTCGGCGATGAGCGAGGCCTGCGGGCCGTACTCCATGGCGTGCTGGATCTGCGTGATCATGATCGTCAGGAAGACCACCAGCACGACGCCGGTGTTGAGCAGCACGAAGTACGGGAACGCCACCACTGCCAACAGCGCTGCGCCGGTCGCGTAGACGAGCCGGCGGCCGACACGGTCGCTCAGGTGCCCGAAGAACGGGATCGCGATCAACTCCACCGCCGCCGCGCACGTCACCGCCGACAGCGCGACCGTCCGGGACAGGCCGAGCTGCTGGGTCACGTACGTGATGGCGAACGTCGTGTAGAGGTAGAACGGCATCTGCTCCGACACACGCAGCAACGCGCTGAGCACCACCTCCTTCGGATGCCTGCGCAGCACCTCGACGACCGGGAGCCTGACCACCTGCCGCCGTTCCAGCACCCGCGCGAACATCGGGGTCTCCAGCACCTTCAGCCGCACCCATAGGCCGACCGCCACCAGCGCCAAGCTGGCCACGAACGGCACCCGCCACCCCCAGTCCTTGAAGGTGTCGCCCGTCGTGGCGGCCAGCAGCGACATCGCGCCGGTGCCGAGGATCAGCCCGATGGGCACGCCCACCTGCGGCCAGCTCGCCATGAGCCCGCGCCTGCGCTGGTCGCCCCACTCCATCGACAGCAGCACCGACCCGCTCCACTCGCCGCCCACCGCGATGCCCTGCAGGACGCGCAGGACCACCAGGATGATCGGCGCGGCGATGCCGATGCTGTCGGTGCCCGGCAGCACGCCGATGAGCGCACTGGCCACGCCCATCGTCAGAAGGGTGACGATGAGGGTCGCCTTCCTGCCGATGCGGTCGCCCCAATGCCCGAAGATCGCCGCACCCACGGGCCGGGCCGCGAAGCCCACGGCGTTGGTCGCGAAGGCCGCGAGCGTGCCCGCGTACGGCGTGGACTTCGGGAAGAAGACCTCGGCGAAGACCACAGCGGCGGCCGTGTTGTAGAGGAAGAAGTCGTACCACTCGATGGCGGTGCCGACCACGCTGGCCGTCGCGGCCTTGCGCACCTGGGCTCTGTGCTCGGCGGTCGTTAATCCGCTGCTGCTCTCGGTCACGCTGCACCTCGAAGGCGTTCCTGGGCCGCGTCCGCGCCAACGGTTGCCTTACCCCGCGCCCGCGCCTCGAACCACCTCCGGCCTCCTCCCCCAGCGGGAAACCTCCGGCCATGGTCACGCCTCCCCTCTTCGGGACGCCCCCGTGACTCCGCCCGGCTGGATGCGGAGCCGAGCAGAACTCTAACACTCGTTAACTCGTGCGGCTACCGGCTTCACTGGGCGGCCACATCGGGCAAGGGCATGACTGAAAGGCCGTCAAGCAGGGGATTCACCTTCATCGCTGGGGTCGGGCAACCCGGCGAGGACGGCGTCGAGCGCGAACTTGAAGTGTTCGACCTGATCGGCCCGCAGGCGGGCGGCCTCGACCGCGTGATAGTGGGGATACCTGTCGGCGGGCAGCTCGGTCCAGTCCCGCGCGGCGGCCTCGTGCAGGACGAGATGCCCGACGCACACGCGCAGCACCGCCCCCTTCACATGATCCGCCTGGTCAGGAGGGAAGCCCGCATCCAAGAGGATCCCGAAGATGGCCTCGTGGAGGCTCATCACGGGCGCGCGCCGGGCGTATGTGGTGATGGACCAGACCGAGGCTCGGGGATGCTCCAGCGACTGCCTGACCATCGAGGCCATGAGCCCGCGAAGCTGATCCTTCCATCCCCCTTCACGAGGGGCCTGAGAGACGATCTTGCTGCACACCTCGTCCACGATGGCCTCCAGCAGCGACTCGCGCCCGTCGAAGTAGTGATAGATCGCCGTCGCCGTCACATCGAGACGTTTGGCCAGCTTACGCATGCTGATCCCGTGAGCGCCGTCCGCCTCGAGGACCTCCAGGCCGGCTTCCAGGATCTTGTGACGGGTGAGCATCAGAATTGACCTCGCGCTTAACACATGTTAGAAATCTAACGGCCGTTAACTCCGGACAGCTTATCCGAGGAGAGAGCATCCTCGGCTGCCGCTCTTACGTGCCGTCCAGTCATCCATCCATGGTCAGCCGCTCACTGGGAGACACCCCGTGTCCACGACATCCGAAGTGACAGCGCCGGCGACGGCCCCGCGCCGCCCAAGACGCCGGATCCTGATGCGAGCCCTGCTTGTGCTGCTCCTGCTCATGGTCCTCGCGGTGGCCGGCGCGGCCTACGCGGTGAACCGGGGCGGAGCCCCGCAGACAGCCGCCCACCTGGGCTCCGACCCCCAGCTCGGGGAACGCGAGACGTTCCCCATCCCCAAGGTCAACGCCCCCGACGTGGTCGGCTGGCCCTCCGGCAGAGCGCCGAAGGCACCGGCCGGCTTCATGGTCACGCGGTTCGCGGGCGAGTTGGAGCATCCCCGCTGGCTCTACGAGTTGCCCAACGGGGATGTGCTCGTGGCCGAGTCGGCCACCCTGCCCAAGGACCCGGAGTCCCCGATCATGGGGCTGTTCTACTGGCTGCGTCGCAACGACGGCTCGACCACCGAACGCAGCGCCAACCGGATCACGCTGCTGCGCGACACCGACGGCGACGGCGTGGCCGACTTCCGCAGCGTGTTCTTGGAGAACCTCAACCAGCCGTTCGGGATGGCGCTGCTGGCCGCGTCCGCCCCGTACTCGCTCGGCCCGGCGGCTCCGAATGGCACCCAGGCGGCCTTCTACGTCGCGGGCACGGACGGCGTCTGGCGATTTCCGTACAAGCTGGGCGAGACCCGGGTCACGGCCGCTGGGAAGAAGATCCTCGACCTGCCGGCCGGCGGCTACAACAACCACTGGACCCGTAACCTGTTCGCCGCCCCTGACGGCACCAAGCTCTACGTCACGGTTGGCTCCTCCAGCAACGCGGGCGAACATGGCCTGGATGCCGAACGACGGCGCGCCGCCATCCTGGAGATCAACCCTGACGGCAGCGGCGAGCGCATCCTGGCTTCCGGCCTCAGAAACCCCAATGGCCTGGCCCTCGAACCACAGTCCAGGACACTCTGGACAGTCGTCAACGAACGCGATCTTCTGGGCGACGATGCCGCACCTGATTACTTCACACGTGTACGCCCTGGTGACTTCTACGGCTGGCCGTGGAGTTATTGGGGGCAGCACGTAGACGAGCGGGTCCAGCCACGGCGTCCCGAGACGGTGGCTCGTGCGCTCCGCCCCGACTACGCCCTCGGCGCTCACACGGCTCCCCTCGGTTTGGCCTTCTCCGAGAGCCCCACGTTCCCCGAGGCCTACCGTGGCGGCGCCTTCATCACCGAACACGGCTCCTGGAACCGCGGCGATCCGGTCGGCTACAAGGTCGTGTACGTCCCCTTCAAGAACGGCATGCCCAGTGCCAAGCCCCAGGACTTCCTGACCGGATTCAAACCGGCCCCCGACGAGAGCACCACGTACGGCCGGCCGGTCGGAGTGATCACGGGCAAGAACGGCCGCCTACTGGTCGCAGACGACGCAGGAAACACCATCTGGCACGTCACGCCCCGATCGTGACCCGCGGGCAGGAGGGTGTCGCGGGCCTCGGGCAGCCGGTCCGGGCCGTGCAGGACCTTGCCCATGATCGCCAGGCCGTTCGCCTCACCAGCCCGGTGCTCCAGCTCGCGGCACAGGGCCAGCGAGCGGTTCAAACTGCCCTCGGCGTCGTAGAGGCGTCCCACCTCCAGGTAGAGGCAGCTGAGGTTGCCCCGTTTGACGGCCTGGGCCTGGGTATGGGCGATGGCCTCGCGAAGCATGAGGGCCCGTTCCAGATGATCGACGGCCTCGCGAAGCATGAGGGCTCGTTCCAGATGATCGACGGCCTCGTGAAGCACGGCCAGGTCGGCGTACGTGGCGCCGGCGTTGCACAGGGCTGCGGTGAGCGCCTCCTGCCAGCCGGTCTCCTCCGCCACACGCATGGCCTCCGCAAGGCGCGTGGCCTCCGTAAGGCGCGTGGCCTCCGTAAGGCGCATGGGCCTCCGTAAGGCGCGTGGCCTCCGTCAAGCGCATGGGCCTCCGTCAGGCGCATGGCCTCCGCGTAGTGGTGGAGGCCGGGCGGCGGTCCACCGCTGCCCGGCCTCCGGTCGTTCGATCAGGCGGCCGAAGACCCCGAGGACGCCGAAGGCGTCGAGGACAGGCGTTCCTCGCCGGGAGCGTCCCCCAGCGGAATCCCGCGGACGCTGAGCAGGAACAGCAGCGCGCACCCGCCCGTCAGGGCGATGTCGGCGACGTTGCCGACGAACAGCCCGCCGTAGTCGATGAAGTCCACCACGTGCCCCTGGGCGAACGCGGGCGGGCGGAAGAGGCGGTCGAGCAGGTGGGAGGTGGCCCCGCCGAGCAGCGCGCCCAGCACCACCCCCCAGGCCGGCGAACGCAGCCGCCGGGACGCGTACAGGATGCCGGCGACCGCCCCGGCGGCGGCCAGCGCGAACACCCAGGTCACGCCCTCACCCAGGGAGAACGCGGCGCCGGAGTTGAGCAGCAGCCGCAACGAGAGCAGCCGCGGGATCACGGTGATCTCCTCACCACCGGACAAAGCCGACAGCGCCCAGAACTTGGACGCCTGATCGACCAGGAGCACCACCGCGGCCAGCACGATCATCCACGCGCGAGGCCGCCTTCCCCGGCTGGTCTCCTGCGGGCCGCGTTCGTCCGACACTCTTGCCTCACAATCCATGGCTTCTCGCCCCGAATCTACCGAACCTTGGTCACGGCCACGCCCACCCGGAGCGGCCACGTTCACTCAGAGCTGGGTCGCCCTGCTGAGCAGTACTTTCTCGGTGATCGGGGATTCGTGGGTGCCCTCGACCGTGCACGCGTGCGCACCGGCGACCGCGCCCAGTGCGACGCACTCGGGGAGCGTCCGGCCGTTCAGCAGGCCGTACAGGAAGCCGGAGACGAAGGCGTCGCCCGCGCCGTTGCTGTCGGCCACCGGGCCGGGCAGGGGCGCGGCGGGAAAGGCCCGTACGTCGGCCGAGTCGCGGGTCAGGACGAGGCAGCCGTCCGCGCCCCGCGTGCAGACGACCGTGTGGGCGCGCCCCTCGGCGAGGATGTCGCGCATCGTGGCCGCCGGGTCGGCCAGCGCGGTGGCCGACAGGAACACCAGGTCGGAGCCGTAGGCGAAGTCCTTCTGGTAGTCGGCGACACCGTCCCAGTCGTGCAGGTCGGTGGAGATGGGGACGCCGTCGAGGTCGGGGTAGACGTGGCGGCAGAAGTCCATGATCGAGATGTGCGCATGCCTGGGCCGCGGACCGGCGTACAGCTCGCGGGGCAGCCGCTCCCCCGGCGTGACCTTGGGGTCGTGCAGGGAGGTGCGCCGCCCGTCGGGGCCGACGAGCAGCACGCTGCGCCGGGTGCCCGCCTGCGCCACCCCCCACCTGCAGTCGATGTCCCGCAGGGCGTGCCTGATCAGCGCGCCCTGCGGGTCGTCGCCGACGAGGTCGGCGAAGGCGACGCCGAGCCCGAGCGCGTGGCAGCCGAGGGCGACCCCGGCCCCGGTGTTCCCGACGCGGTCGACGACGGGCGGCACGTGGTAGGTGTCCTGGTACGGCAGAGGCAGCGCGGGCACGTAGACAGTGGTGTCCACCCCGGCGCCGCCGAGGACCAGCACGTCAGGCGTCATCGGTGGGTCGGCCTTTCACAGAGAGCGTCCGGGATCAGCGGTTGACCAGCGGACCGGAACCGGTGGAGCCGCGCACGACCAGCTCCGGCTGGAAGATCAGCTCGACGTGCTTGGCCGGCGCGCCGCTGACCTCCTCCAGCAGCGTCTGCACTGCGGCCGAGGCCATCGCCCCGATCGGCTTGCGCACGGTGGTGAGCGGCGGGTCGGTGAACGCGATCAGCGGCGAGTCGTCGAACCCGACCACCGACACGTCGCCCGGCACCGCCAGGCCCTTCTGCCGGCAGGCGCGGATCGCCCCGAGCGCCATCAGGTCGCTCGCGCACACGATCCCGGTGCAGCCGCGGGCCAGCAGCTGCGCGGCGGCGGCCTGCCCGCCCTCGACCGAGAACAGCGAGTGGGAGATCAGGTCGTCGACGTCGGTGGCGCCGAGCAGGTGGGCCATCGCCTGCTTGTAGCCCTCGATCTTCCTGATCACCGGGACGAACCGGCGCGGCCCGAGCGCGAGCCCGACGCGTTCGTGGCCGAGGTCGACCAGGTGCTGGACGGCCAGCCGCGCCGCGAGGCGGTCGTCGGGCGAGATGAAGGGCGCGTCGATGTGCTCGCTGTAGCCGTCGACCAGCACGATCGGCAGGCCGCGGTCGATCAGGCGGGTGTAGCGGTCCATCCGGGCGGTGGTGTCGGCGTGCAGGCCGGAGACGAAGACGATGCCGCTGACACCGCGGTCGACCAGCAGCTCGGTGAACTCGTCCTCGGGGGCGCCGCCGGGCAGCTGGGTGCACAGCACGGGCGTGTAGCCGTGCTGGGTCAGCGCCTTCTCGATGGCCTGCGCGAACGCCGGGAAGATCGGGTTGTCCAGCTCGGGCGTGACGAGCCCGATGAGCCCGTTGCTGCGCTGCCTGAGCCGGGGCGGCCGCTCGTAACCCATGAGGTCGAGGGCCGTCATCACCGCCTGCCGGGTGCCTGCCGAGACGCCGGGCTTGCCGTTGAGCACCCGGCTGACCGTGGCCTCACTCACCCCGGCCTGGGCGGCGATGTCGGCTAGGCGAGCGTGACCGTTCATGGAACACACTTTACTTTCCACCAGGCGGCCGAATCGGCTGCTCCGGGGACATCGGAGGCGAGCAGCAGCTCTCCCTCGACGCCGAAGTCGACGGGCGCGCCGGTCAGGTTGACGGTGCACAGCACGTCGCCGCGGGAGAAGACCAGTGTGCCCTCGGGCGAGTCGTGCCAGACCAGGTCGCCGTCCAGGGAGCGGCGCAGGCGCAGCGCGGCGCGGTAGAGCTCCAGGGTGGAGCCCGTGACGCCGTCCTGGGCCTGGACGCTGAGGTCCGCCCAGTCGGCCGGGATCGGCAGCCACGGGTCGCGCCAGCCGAGCTCGCGGGTCCACGGCAGCGGCACGCGGCAGCCGTCCCGCCCGCTGTCGGGGTCGCGCAGCCGCTGCGGGTCCTGGCACACCTCGTCCGGCAGGTCGAGCACCTCGGGAAGGCCCAGCTCCTCGCCCTGGTAGACGTAGGCCGAGCCGGGCAGCGCGAGGGTCAGCAACGCCGCGGCGCGGGCTCTGGCCAGGCTGCCGTAGCGGGTGACGTGCCGCTTGACGTCGTGGTTCGACAACACCCAGGTGGTGGGGGCGCCCACGGAGCCGGCCGTGGCGAGCGAGGAGTCGATCACCGCGCGCAGCTCGGCGGCGTCCCACGGGGTGAACAGGTAGTGGAAGTTGAAGGCCTGGTGGAGCTCGTCGGGCCGGACGTACATGGCCAGGCGTTCGGCGGTGGGCGCCCACGCCTCGGCGACGCCGATGCGCTCGCCGGGGTAGGAGTCGAGCACCCGCCGCCAGGCCCGGTGGATCTCGTGCACGCCGTCGTTGTCGAAGTACGGCACCGGCTCGCGGCCGATCATCCTGGTCTGGTTGGGGTGGCCGATGTCGGGCAGGCCGGCCGGTTTGACCATGCCGTGCGCCACGTCCACGCGGAAGCCGTCCACGCCCAGGTCGAGCCAGAAGCGCAGGATCGACTCGAACTCGCCGCGCACCTCGTCGTCGTCCCAGTTGAGGTCGGGCTGGGCGGGGTCGAACAGGTGCAGGTACCACTGGCCGTCCTCGACCTGCGTCCAGGCCGGGCCGCCGAAGATCGACTCCCAGTCGTTGGGCTGGTCGCGGAAGATGTACCGATCGCGCCGCTCGCCGCGCAGCGCGGCCTGGAACCAGGCGTGCGCCGACGAGGTGTGGTTCGGCACGACGTCCACGATGACGCGCAGGCCGTGGCCGTGAGCCTCGTCGATGAGCGCCTTGGCGTCGGCCAGGGAGCCGAACAGCGGGTCGACGTCCCGGTAGTCGGCCACGTCGTAGCCGAAGTCGGCCATCGGCGAGGTGTAGAAGGGCGTCAGCCAGACGGCGTCCACCCCCAGCTCGACCAGGTACGGCAGGCGATCGCGCACGCCTATCAGGTCGCCGACGCCGTCGCCGTTGCCGTCGGCGAAACTGCGCACGTAGACCTGGTAGATCACGGCGTCACGCCACCACATGTTCATGGATCTCCCCCCGGGTTTCCGCACCATGAAAGCCCTTGCCGCAAGTTTACGCAAGCCCTTCCATGCACCTCGTTTCGGGATTTATGGGTATACGGCCGCCTAAAACCCCTGGCCGAAACCCCGGCGAGTGAGATTCTTTATGTCAAGGGTGGACATCCAGCGTTAAGGCGCGATGTACTACCTCTTCAATCAGCCTCGTCACAGGTGACACGCGCGCAAGGTGTGGGCCCATGAGCTCGGTCGTTCTCGACAAAGTGACCAAGGTGTATCCGGGCGACTACCTGGCAGTCGACCGGCTGAGCCTGCAGGCCGAGGATGGCGAGTTCCTCGTCCTCCTCGGTCCTTCCGGTTGCGGCAAGTCCACGCTGTTGCGGATGATCGCCGGCCTGGAGGAGATCACGGAAGGCGATCTCTGGCTGGACGGCCAGCTCGCCAACCACCTGCCGCCGCGCGACCGCGACGTGGCCATGGTGTTCCAGAACGGCGCCCTCTACCCGCACCGGACCGTGCGCGGGAACATCGCCTTCCCCCTGGAGATCGCCAAGTCGGACCCGGCGATGGTGCGCGACCGCGTCACCGAGCTGTCGAAGGCGCTGCACATCGACGAGACGCTCGACCGCCGCCCCGGCACCCTGTCGGGCGGCCAGCGGCAGCGCGTGGCGATGGGCCGGGCGATCGTCCGGCAGCCGAAGCTGTTCCTCATGGACGAGCCGCTGTCGAACCTCGACGCCGGCATGCGCACCGAACTGCGGATGGAGATCTCCGCGCTGGTCAGGTCGCTCGGGGTCACCACGATCTACGTCACGCACGACCAGGTCGAGGCGCTCACCCTGGCCGACCGGATCGCGATCCTGAATCGCGGGGTCCTGCAGGACGTCGGCACTCCGGCCCAGATTTACAACGATCCAGCGACGGCGTTCGTGGCCGCCTTCCTCAACTCCCAGCAGTTGAACCTGTTGGCGGCCGGTGTCAGAACGCCGCAGAACCAGTACGTCATGCTCGACTTCGGCCCGCACCGGCTCACGATGCCCTGGAGCGATCCCAGGGCGTACGCGATCTCTCAGCACACGGGCGGGCAGGTGCTGGTCGGCATGCGTCCCGACGGGCTGGCGCCGGTTCCGGAGTCGTATGAAGGGCCGTCCTTCTACGGGCGGGTGCGGGCGCTGGAATACCACGGGCACGAGTGGCTGGCGTACCTGGAGTGCGGCATGCCGGCGATGCCGGTGCCCGAGCCGCCGGACCCGCGCGCCCGCCTCAACGGCGAGCGCAACGGCGCGGGCGGGCTGACCGGCATGGTGCGGCGGCTCTTCTCGCAGCGCGCGCCGGAGCACGAGGAGCAGGAGCAGGTCGGCCAGAACGTGGGCAGCGGCTTCCACCGCCGCTCTGACCTGATCGTCCGGCTGGGCAACCGGCCGATGTGGCGGGCGGGGGACGCGGCGAAGGTCGCGGTGGACCTGTCCCGCCTCATGATCTTCACCCTGGACGGCGCCCGCATCGACCCGCCGCGCCGCTGACCTCTGGCGCGCCTCGAAAGAACAGCGGTATCGACACCCCCGTCACCACCGTCGAGCGCACCGACCTGACGCCCCGCCGGACTCGCGCCGCACCCACCGTGCCGCGCGGGCCCGGCTTTCGCCATGCCCCGGCACAGCATCACCTTGACCAAGCGGACCTCGGTCCGTATCGTTGGCGACACTAAACGGACCGCAGTCCAGAAAGGTGTCCGCCATGTCCAGGTTGCTGCACATCTCCGTCTCACCCCGCGGCACGGAATCGATCTCCGCCGCCATCGCCGAGACGTTCGTCCAGGAGTACCTCGCCACCCACCCCGCCCACACCGTGGACCGCTTCGACCTCTGGGACGGCACGCTGCCCGAGTTCGGCCCCGCCGCCGCCCGCGCCAAGATGACGGTGTTCGGCGGCGGCACCCCCGCGGGCGAGGAGGCCGAGGCCTGGGCCGCGGCGGTCAGGACGTTCGAGCGCTTCGACGCCTACGACCGCTACCTGTTCAGCGTGCCGATGTGGAACGCGGGCGTGCCGTACAAGCTCAAGCAGTTCATCGACGTGGTCAGCCAGCCCGCGATGATCTTCGACGTGCACCCGGAGACGGGGTACCGCGCGCTGCTGACCGGCAAGCGGGCGGCCGTCGTCTACACCAGCGCGGTGTGGGGGCCGCGGCTCGGCCCGGAGTTCGGCGCCGACTTCCAGTCCACGTTCTTCGGCGACTGGCTGCGCTGGACGGGCATCGCCGACGTCCAGGAGATCCGCCACCACCCCACGCTCACCGGCTCCTACGACGCCGAGCGCAAGCAGGCCGACGAGCACGCCCGCCGCGTCGCCAGGACCTTCTAGACCGTCGCCGGGCTCCAGCGCGGACCGGCCGGGGTGTCCTCCACGGTCACGCCGCCGCGCGCCATCGCCTCGCGCAGCGCGTCCGCGATCTCGTACCGCCCCTCCCCCCGCAGCCGCGCGCGCAGGTCGAGCAGGGGTTCGACCAGGGGGCGCAGACCGGCGGTCGCGGCGGCCTCGCCCAGCCGGGCGATCAGCAGCCGCATCAGCTCCCGGGCCTGGCCGACCCCGCCGGCGTCCTCCTCGGTGTCGGCCGCCCACGTGACGATCTCCGCCTCCAGGTCGAGCACGAGCCGCGCCGCCGCCGCCAGGTCCGGCTTGCCGACCGCGTCCTCGAACGACTGCTCGCAGGAGCGGATCGTCTCCTCCAGCGTGACGGCGGGCCCCCCGGCGGCGCGGGCGGCGGGCGGTAACGGCGGGACCGCGCCGGACATGGCGCCCGCCGCCAGGCCGCGGACGGCGGCCAGGTTCGTCCGCGTCCCGGCCGGCAGGACGGTCACCGCCCCCGGACGCCGTACGGTCAGGCCGCCGCGCCCGGCCACCTCCACCGCCTCCGACTCCAGGTCGATGATCAGCGCCGTGTGCTCGTCGAGCCCCAGGACGGCGGTCTCCGGTGGCAGCTCCCGCTCCATCCGCGACAGCCGCCGCTCGCCCAGATAGCAGTAGCGGGTGTCGTGGGTGCCGCCCTCGGCGTTGTCGAAGTGGGGGATCAGCACGGCCCGCAGGCCCAGCTGCTCCAGCAGGCCGATCCCCTCGCGCCAGTGAGGCTCGGCGCCCACCTTGTAGATCTCGTAGACGGGCACGGTGGCCAGGCCCGCGGTGCAGGCGGCGGCCGAGGCCAGCACGGTCACCCCCTGCCGGGAGCGCACCCGGGCACGCAGGTCGCCGCCCACGCCGGAGGCGGCCCACCGGTCGAGCGCGTACGTGGGGCTGCCCGGCCCGGAGAACACCCAGTCGGCGCCCGTGATCGCGGTGGCCACTTCGACCTCCAGCCCGACGCTGCGGGCGAAGTAGCGGCGGGCACGGGCGGAGATGTCGGCGGCGTTCTCCTGGAAGGCGTAGGGCGTGTCGAGCAGCACGGCACGGGCCCCAGCGCGCAGCCCGTGGGCCACCGCGCGGTGGACCTCGACCATGGTCGGGCTCGTCTCCCCTGACCCCATGAGCACCAGCGAACCCGGCATGACCTCGGCCCCTTCCCACCCGCCGGCGACCGCGGGGCCCCGGCACGCGCCCTGACCAGCCCCGGGCCCGGCGAGCGCCCCGAGGAGGCCGCACGACGGCCCGGCGGGGTCCGCGCCGATGACCCGCACCCCATCTTGCACTCCACGAGCCGGCGGCACGAGCCCGGCGAGAGGATCGTGCCGGCCTACGCGGTGTGCCCCGAGCCGTCGCCCTGGCCGCCCACGGCCGAGGCTCCCGTGACGGGGACCGCGCGCGGCGCGGCGCCCGCGGCGGCGGACCGCCGGGTGACCCGCCGGCCCAGCGCCTGCATGGGGCGTTCGACGTAACGGTAGGAGAGCGCGCTGACGGCCAGGATCAGCGCCAGGGCCAGCCCGGCCATCGCGAGCTGGTACGGCAGCGGCGCCCGCCGCAGGTCACCGGTGACCTCCACGAAGTACTTCAGCAGCGGATGGTGCACCAGGTAGAGCGAGTAGCTGATCAGCCCGAGCCAGGTGAGCACCGCGGGCAGCCGGCGCCCGCGCAGCGCCATCGCGCCCGCGAAGGTGGCCGCCGCCAGCGCGATCGTGGTCAGCCACACGTCGGCCTCGACCCACCACCAGCCGCTCTCGATCGCCCACACCGGAGCCACGACGACCAGCGCCGCCGTCACCGCGACCGGCCACAGGCCGCCGCGCCCGCGCTCCCAGCGGTGGATCGCCGTGCCGGCGAACATGACCGCGACCACGGCCGCGCCCAGCCACGGCACCCGGCTGCTCAGCAGCAGCAACGCCAGCGCCATCAGCCCGAGCAGGCACGCCGCGGTCCGGCGGAACCAGCCGCCGACCACGCAGGCGAGCCCGGCGGCGAACACCGCGCACGACACGTACGCCGGCCATCCGCCCCGCAGCACCGCCCCCGACACCACCAGCCCCACCGCCACGGACGCCCCGGCGAACAGGACGGACACCAGCCCGCTGCGCTCGTGCGCCCCGATCAGGAACAGCGCCGTGACCAGCAGGTAGAACACCATCTCGTACGACAGCGTCCACATCGTGTCGGCCACGCCGCCCACGCTCACGACGTCGAGCAGCATGGTCGCGTGGGCCGCCACCGCGCTCCCGTCGCGCGGCACGCCCTCGCGCACCGGCACCCACCAGGACGCGGCCAGCACCAGCGCGATCACGGCCAGGTAGAGGGGGTAGAGGCGGAAGGCGCGGCTGGCCCAAAAGGCCCGCACGTCGCCGTGGCGTTCCAGCGAGGTCGGGATGATGTACCCGCTGACCAGGAAGAACACCAGGATGCCGTAGACGCCGAGACTGAACCAGTAGGGGCGCAGCGCGGGCAGGAACCACGGCAGCAGGTGCTCGGCGACCACCGCGAGCGCGCCGATGCCGCGCAGGGCGTCGAGCCAGGCGAGCCTGGACGGCGCGCCTGGCGTGGTCGGGTGGGGGGTCGCGGCGGTCGGCACCCGCCCCAACTTACCCGCAGCGGGCTAGGTGATGCGGTGGGTCGCCAGGGACGCGTGGTGGTCGGCTCCGTCGGGGCCGCAGGGGTCGGTGTGGACGGTGGCGGCGCGCAGGCGCGGCAGGTCGTGGATCAGGCGGTGCTCGGCCTCGACCGCCACGGCGTGCGCGTCCACGACCGACATGGCGTGGTCGACCAGGATCTCGACCTCGGCGTGCAGGGCGTGGCCGAGCCAGCGCAGGCGCACCGAGCCGACGCGCTCGACGCCGGGGACGCCGGCCAGGATGCGTTCGGCCTCGTCCACCAGGGCGGGGTCGACGGCGTCCATGAGACGGTGGTAGATCTCGCGGGCGGCGTCGCGCAGCACGAAGCAGATGGCGACCGTGATCAGCAGGCCCACGACCGGGTCGGCGATCGGGAAGCCGAGCGCCGCGCCGCCCGCGCCGAGGAGCACGGCCAGGGAGGTGAAGCCGTCGGTCCTGGCGTGCAGGCCGTCGGCCACGAGCGCGGCCGAGCCGATCTGGCGGCCCACGGTGATGCGGTAGCGCGCCACCCACTCGTTGCCGACGAACCCGGCCAGCGCGGCGGCGGCGACCCAGCCGAGCGCCCGGACGTCCTGGGGCTCGACGAGCCGCCGGACGGCCTCGTACCCGGCGAGCGCGGCCGAGGCGGCGATGAGCACGACGATGACGATGCCCGCGAGGTCCTCGGCCCTGCCGTAGCCGTAGGTGAAGCGGCGGGTGGCGGCCCGGCGGCCGAGCGAGAACGCGATGGCCAGCGGGACGGCGGTCAGCGCGTCGGCCAGGTTGTGCAGGGTGTCGCCGAGCAGCGCGACCGACCCCGACGCCACGACGATCACGGCCTGGACCACGGCGGTGAGCATGAGGACCGCGAAGGACACGGCCAGCACGCGCATGCCCCGGCTGCTGGACTCCAGGGCGCTGTCGGTTCTGGCGGCGCTGTCGTGGCTGTGCGGCGTTAACACGTGCGCGGCCTTGGCGGCCAGCGCCCTGAGCCCCCGCCGCTCCCCCGGACCGTGGCCATGCCCATGGCCATGCCCATGGCCGTGACCGTGACTGTGACCGTGCCCGTGACCGTGCGGATGGGTATCGGAGTCAGACATGAGCACCCCTTCGCTTGCGCGTCTCGTCCGCTCCGGCCAGGATATGTAGTCATGTACGCACGCGACAACGTCTCAGGTGCGGACCACTCGCAGGAGCAACCCACTCCCGCCCAGGTCAACGCCGCCGTGGACGCCTTCCGCATGCTCAGCGACGCCACCCGGCTCCGGCTGATGTGGGAACTGTCAGCCGGTGAGCTGGACGTGAACTCCCTGGCCGAGGCGGTCGGCGCGGCGCGCCCGTCGGTGTCGCAGCACCTGGCCAAGCTCCGGCTGGCCGGTCTGGTGGACACCCGCAGGGACGGCCGCCGGGTGCTCTACCGCGCCCGCGACGGGCACGTGCGGGCGCTCATCGCCGAGGCGCTGTCCCATGCCGACCACGAGGTCTCGGGGCTGCCCCGGCACGACTAGCTACCAGCCCACCCGGCCCTTGCCGGAGACGAGGGCGCGGGCGATCACCAGCCGCTGCACGTCGTTGGTGCCCTCGCCGATCGCCATCAGCGGCGCGTCCCGGTAGAGCCGTTCGACCACGAACTCCTGGGAGTAGCCGTAGCCGCCGTGGATGCGCATCGCCTCCAGCGACGCCTTCAGCGCCACCTCGGAGGCGAAGTACTTGGCCATGCCCGCCTCCATGTCCACCCGCTCGCCGCCGTCGGCCCGGGCCGCGGCCCAGTACGTGAGCAGCCGCGCGGCCTGGATCTCGGTGGCCAGGTCGGCGAGCTTGAGCTGGACGGCCTGGAAGTCGGCGATGGGCTGCCCGAACGCGGTGCGCTCGCGCGCGTACTCCAGGGCGGCGTCGTAGGCCGCCTGCGCGACGCCGACCGCGCGGGCGGCGATGTTGACCCGGCCGATCTCCAGCCCGCCCAGCACCTGCTGCATGCCGCGTCCCTCGACGCCCCCGAGCAGCGCCGAGACCGGCACGCGGACCTCGTCGAGCACGACCTCGCAGGTCTCGGTGCCCTTGTAGCCGAGCTTGGGCAGGTCGCGGCTGACGCCGAAGCCGGGCGAGGCCGGATCGACGAGCAGCACCGACATGCCCTTGTGGGCGGGCTCGGTGACCGAGGTCTTGACCAGGACGGGCAGCGGGTCGGCGTGCCGGGCGTTGGTGATCCACGTCTTGGTGCCGGTCACCACGTAGTGGTCGCCGTCGCGGACCGCGCGGGTCTGGATGCCCTGCAGGTCGGTCCCGGCGCCGGGCTCGGTGAGCGCGATGGCGGTACGCCGGACGCCCGCGGCCAGGTCGGCGAGGTGGAGGCGTTTCTGCTCGTCGGTGCCGTGTCTGGCGATCATCCAGCAGGCCAGCGAGTGGGAGCCGATCGTGCCGGCCACGCCCATCCAGCCGCGCGCGATCTCCTCGAAGACCAGCGCGAAGGAGACCATGTCCGCGCCGAGGCCGCCGTACTCCTCGGGGACGGTCAGCCCGAACAGCCCCATCTGCTTCATCTTCTCGACGATCTCGGTGGGGTAGCGGCCCGAGTGCTCCCACTCGGTGGCCACGGGCAGGATCTCCTTCTCCACGAAGGCGCGCAGGGTCTCGCGGAAGGCCTTCTGCTCGTCGGTCAGCTCGAAATCCATGGCCTCAGGTCCTCTGCGCGGGAGGGACGGTCGAGGCTCACGTTATTCGTCTGATGTTTGGCCGGTCAATCGTGCGGGCGCTCGGGCGGTCAGCTTGGCGACGACGTCCACGATGCGGACCGCGCGTTCCAGCTCGGCCCGGTGGAAGACGGGCCCGCCGGCGCGGGCGACGACGACGTGCATGCCCTGCGGGACGAGGGGCAGCAACATCAGCCGCAGGTCCGCCGAGTCCAGCGTGATCGCGCGCGGCGGCGGGTCGGGCAGGTTCAGCACCTCCGGCGCGGCCATCGAGGCGTGCCGGACGGCTCCGTCCTCGACCGCGACCGACCACTCGGCGCCGCACAGCGCGGGCAGGGCGTCCACCAGCGTGGCCAGGCCGCGCGCCGGTTCCGTCGCCACGTGCATGAGCAGGTCGTAGTCGGGGGCGGAGCCGGGCACGTCGCGGGTGGGCCAGACGCCCTCGACGCGTACGCCCGGCGTCGCGGACAACCGCTCGCAGACCTCCGTCGCGCTGATCGGGCCCGGCCAGGACACGATGAAGTCGTCCACGGCCCGGCCGGTCTCCCGTTCCAGCACGGTGACCTGCAGGATGTCGGCGCCGAGCGTCCCCAGCGCCTTCGCGACCTGGCCAAGGCCGCCCGGCCGGTCCGGCAGGGACACCCTCAGTCGCAGCAGCATTGGCCGCCCCCTTTCCCAGAGGCTCTCACAGTGCCGTGGACAGGTTTCGCGTATGTTCCACGGATATGTCGCGCATGCTGCGCTTATATCCCAGGATCCGGCGCTAAGTCCGGATTGTCGAACCTGGGTGGCGGTTTGAGCAGGTGTTTTCCCAAAAACGACCAAGGATCGTTCAAGGATCAGGCAGACCGATCCCCGCACGTGGGGATCGGGCGGGGGATCAGGCGGGGATCAGGCAAGGGATCAGGGTGAGGTCAGCCGGGGGTCAGGCGAACACGTCCTGCTGGTAGCGGCCGTCCGCCTCCAGGGCGGCCAGCCAGGCCGCGCCGTCCTCGCCGCCTTCTCCGCCCTCGCCGGCGTGCCGCCGGTGGACGTCCAGCAGCGCCTGGCGGACCGCCGGGGCCATGCGCAGGCCGTCGCCGCAGACGTACACGTACGCGCCCTGCTCCAGCAGCTCCCACAGCTCCTCGGCGTGATCGGCCACGGCGTCCTGGACGTACCGGTACGGATGCCCGGCCACGGCCGAGAACGCGGTGTGCACGTTCACCTCCGCGCGGGCGGCCCAGGCGGTCACCTCGTCCCGGTACAGCCAGTCGTGGTCGGGGTGGCGGCAGCCGGTGAACACCTCGGCCCGGCCGCCCGCCCCGCTCAGCGCCCGCTCCTCCAGGAAGCCGCGCAGCGGCGCGAACCCCGTGCCGGGGCCGACCAGGATCACCGGGGTGGCCGGATCGGCGGGCAGCCGGAACGGCGGCGCGGGCACGCGTACGTATCCGTAGAACACCTCACCGGGCCGCAGCCCGGCCAGGTACGCCGAGCACATGCCCTGGTAGGTGCCGCTGCCGGACCAGGCCGGCCCCTCGACCAGCCCGACGGTGAGCCGCACCAGGTCGGGGCCGGCCAGCGGCGAGGAGGACACCGAGTAGTAGCGCGGCCGGATCGGCCCGGCCATCTCCAGGAACACCGGCAGCGGCAGCTCGACGGCCGGGAAGCGCTCCAGCAGAGCCAGCGGCGAGACCCGCTTGGCCAGGATCTCGTCGGCGTAGTTCGCGGTCAGCTCGGCGAGCTGGCCGCGCGTCCAGGGGCAGCCGGTGTGCGCGGCCAGGGCCTCCAGGTCGGCCCTGGTGGCCACCTCCTGCAGCTCGGCGAACTCGGTCAGCAGCAGGCCGGCCGTCACCGGCGTGTCCACGGGCAGGTGGGTGGCGCCGGCGGCGCGCAGCCGCACCACCTGCTCGCGCGGCACCCGCAGGCAGCGCAGGGCCCACTCGACCAGCTCGGGGTCGTTCTTGGCGAAGACGGCGACGTGGTCGCCCGCCGTGTAGGTGACGCCCTCGGGCAGGCGGGCCACGATGGAGCGCACGCCGGGCCTCGGCGCCTCGGCCGAGAAGTCCCACAGCCCGGCGGGGTCGCCGGTCAGCTCCTCGTTGGACACGACGGTCATCGGCACGGCCCGCTCGGACACGACGGCCGGCCTGACCTCGCTCTCGCCGAGCACCTCCATCTCGTAGCGCGGCCCGGCCGCGCCCGCCGGGGCGCTGTACTCGTCGGCCAGCGCCGCCCACAGCCGGGCCGTCCACGCCGAGACGTCGCCGTCGAAGTCGCCGTCGGCGTCGGCCTCGCCGCGCTCGACGAGCGGCACCGCCCCGGCGGCGGTCAGCTTCTCGCCGGCCCGGCGCGGGAAGTCCTGGTACGTCGGCCACTGGGAGTTGCCGCAGCCGAGCACCGCCAGGCGCACGCCCGACAGGTCGGGCAGCTCCTCCAGGGCGTCGAAGCGCTGGGCGTTGTCGGGGGCCTTGCCGTTGTAGGAGGAGGCGACCACGACGAGCAGGCCCTGCGAAGGCGGCGTCAGGTCGTCCAGGGTGGTCAGGGTGGTGGCGAAGCCGGACCGGCCGGCCCGCTCGGCCAGCCGCTCGGCGATGTCGGCGGCGGTGCCCAGGTTGGAGCCGTAGGCGACGGTGAGCGGCACTCCGGTGACCGCGAGGTCGTGCCGCTCCCCCTCACCGGCGGCCTGGACGCCGGCGGCGGGGGCGGTGCGCTCGTGGGCGCGGCGCTCGCGCACCCGCAGGGTGAACCCGTCGGGCTTGATGGTCAGCGTCTGCTTGATCTTCATCCGGTAGGCGTCGGGGTCGGAGACGGCGAAGCGGCGCAGGATCATGGCCAGGGCGAGCCGGGCCTCGGTCAGCGCGAACTGGCGGCCGATGCAGGCCCGCTCGCCGTTGCCGAACGGCTTGTACGCCGCCGGGTGGTGGGCCTTCTTGTGCTCCGGCAGCCAGCGGTCGATGTCGAACTCCGCCGGCCGCTCCCACGCCTTGGGGTGGCGGTGCAGCGACGGCAGCAGCACGGCGACGCTCTGGTCGGCCTCGATCTCGTACCCGCCGATGGTGGTGGCCTCGACGGCGCTGACGGCGAAGGCGGGGATCGGCGACCAGATCCGCAGCGTCTCCTCCAGGATCCGGGGGATGACGTCGAGCTTCATGATCGTCTCGTAGCTGGGCGGCTCGTCGCCGGGCAGCAGGCGGTCGACCTCGTCGTAGGCCCTGGCCAGGGTGTGCGGGTCGCGCAGCAGGTTGTACAGGGCGAAGGAGAGCAGGCCGCTGGTGGTCTCGTGCCCGGCGATCAGGAAGGTGAGCACCTGGTTGCGGATGTTCTCGTCGGACAGGCGGCCGCCGGTCTGCGGGTCGGCGGCCGCCAGCATGAGGCCGAGCAGGTCCTTGGCGTCGCCGGCGCCCGCTCCGGGCAGCTCTGTGCGGCGCTGCTTGATCACGTCGTCCACCAGGGCGCGCATGGTCTCGATGTCGCGGCGGTAGGCGTCCTCGTGGCCGCGCTTCAGCTTGGTGACGAACGGGAGCTGCTGGTTGCGCAGCATGGCCTCGGTCAGCGCGCCGCCCATGGCCTTCAGGAACGGGTGCAGCTCGGGAGAGGCGAAGGAGTCGAACCGGAAGCCGAAGCCGGTCAGCGAGATCGTGTCCAGCGTGAGCCGGGTCATGTCGTCGGCCACGGGCAGGTCCTGCCCCTGGCGGCCGGCCCACGAGGCGACGAGCTGCTCGGCGACCTCCAGCATCTGCGGGTAGTACGCCTTCATCGAGCGCTGGCTGAAGGCGGGCAGCAGGATGCGGTGCGCCTGCCCCCACACCGGCTCGTGCGGCTCGGCGGTGAACAGGCCGTCGCCGCCGAAGTCGCGCACGATCGACAGCGGCGGCTTGATGCGCTTGACGAACCTGCTCTCGTCGCACACCTCCGCGACCAGGTCGGGGTCGTAGACGAGCACGATCGTGCGGCCGGCGACCTCCAGCCGGAAGATGCCCTCCTCGTACCGCTCGGCGACCTTGACGAAGTGCTCCACCGGCGAGTGGGCCGGGATCTGCAGCGTGTTGCCCAGGATCGGCAGGCCCTGCGGGGCGGGGATACGCCTCATGAGTGCTCCCTTCGGGTAGCCATACACCGTATGGCTGACGCTACCATACGCTGTATGGCAGTGAGCGCGCGCAGGGGAGCTCCCCTGAGTCTTGACGAGATCTGTTCCACGGCGCTTCGCCTGATCGACGAGGCCGGCGTCGAGGGGTTGTCGATGCGGAAACTGGCCGCCGAGCTCGACGTCAACCCCATGTCGGTCTACCACCACGTCGCGAGCAAGGAGGCGCTGCTGGCCCGCATCTGCGAGACGGTCAGCGTCCGGCTGCCGCTGCCGCCCGACGACGGCACCCCGTGGCAGGACCAGCTCCGCGCCCTGGCCCTGGCCTACCACCGGCACGCCCGGCAACATCCGGCCATGTGGAACTACCTGCACAACCACCCCGAGTTCAGCGAGGACCGGCGGCTGCCGCTGTGGCAGGCGCTCTACCGCATCCTGCGCGCCTCCGGGGTGCCCGAGGAGGAGCTGCGGCGGACGAGCGAGGTGCTGCACGCGTTCGTCTCGGGGTTCGTCTTCGCCGAGACGCGGGGGCACCTGAGCGGCGACCCCGAGGAGGTCGAGCGCAGCTTCGACGTCGCCCTGCACATGATCATCAATGGCCTGGCCGCCCGATGACGCCTGCGTTGGAAAGTCCAACCCGCTCACGTTAGAGTGAGTTGGAATTTCCAACGGACAGGAGGCCGCGATGCGCGACGCCGTCATCGTGCAAGCCGTACGCACCCCCATCGGCAAGGGCAAACCCGGCGGCGGGCTGCACGGGACGCACCCCGTCGACCTGCTCGCCCACGCCCTGCGCGCCCTGATCGAGCGCAGCGGCGTGGACCCGTCGCTGGTCGACGACGTGATCGGCGGCTGCGTCGACCAGGTGGGCGAGCAGGCCATGAACACCACCCGCTACGCCTGGCTGGCCGCCGGCTTCCCCGACTCGGTGCCCGCGGTCACGGTCGACCGGCAGTGCGGCTCGTCCCAGCAGGCCGTGCACTTCGCCGCGCAGGGCGTCATGTCCGGCGCGTACGACCTGGTCGTGGCCTGCGGCGTGGAGTCGATGAGCCGGGTGCCCATGTGGTCGAACGTGCCGCCGGGCGCCGACCCGTTCGGGCCCTCGGTGGCCGCGCGCTTCCCCGGCGGGCTGGTCCCGCAGGGCGTCAGCGCCGAGCTGATCGCCGCCAAGTGGTCGCTGAGCCGCGAGCAGATGGACGTCTTCGCCGCCGCCTCCCACGCCAAGGCCGCCGCCGCGGACTTCGGCGCCGAGCTCGCCCCGATCGCCGGCCTGGACCGCGACGAGTCGATCCGGCCCGCCACCACGCCCGAGATCCTGGCCGGGCTGCGGCCCGCCTACGCCGACCCCGGCTACGCCGAGCGTTTCCCGCAGATCAGCTGGTCGGTCACCGCGGGCAACGCCAGCCCGATCAACGACGGCGCGGCGGCCGTCCTGATCACCAGCTCCGAGACCGCCGCGCGGCTCGGCCTGCGCCCGCTGGCCCGGCTGCACAGCTTCGCCGTCACCGGCTCCGACCCGCTGCTCATGCTCACCGGCGTGATCCCGGCCACGGAGAAGGTGCTGCGTCGCGCCGGGCTCGCGCTGTCCGACATCGACCTGTTCGAGGTGAACGAGGCCTTCGCCAGCGTCGTGCTGGCCTGGTTGCAGGAGACGGGAGCCGACCCGGCGAAGGTCAACGTCAACGGCGGCGCCATCGCCCTCGGCCATCCGCTCGGCGCCAGCGGCGCCCGCATCACGACCACGCTCGTGCACGCCATGCGCACGCGCGGCGCCCGCTACGCCCTGCAGACCATGTGCGAGGCGGGCGGCCTGGCCAACGCGCTCGTGCTGGAGAACGCCGGCTGAGGCTCAGGCGGCGGCCCAGACGGCCTCGAACGCCGCCTCGGTGATCTCGGTCAGCTCCCAGATCTCCAGCGGCTGGTCGGTGAGGAAGCCGCGATCGTCCTGGAGCCGGCCCCACCAGTAGCGGTGGGCGACGCGGTCGGCGCCGACCTCGATCTGCCTGATCGCCCAGTGTTCGCCGTCGCCCTCGACGCTCTCGAACAGCCAGACGCGCCCACCGGGATCGGCGGTGTGCCAGAAGCGGTGGGGCACGTCGGCCTCGGCGAGCTGCTTGACCAGCGGCAGGCGAAGATCCGGGACCATGCCCCGTAGGCTACACCGCTACCGCTGGTAGGCCCCGGCGTCCGGCGCCCCGGACAGCGGCCGGCCCATCACGTCCTTGGCGAGGGCGGCGCCGCCGAACCAGGCGGGCGACAGCGGCAGGCCGCGGCCCAGCGCCGGGGAGCCCGGACGCAGGCGCAGGTCGGTGCGGGAGACGAACAGCGGGTCGGCCCTGACCGACTTCGGCCCCAGCTTGAAGGTGAGCTTGCGGCCGTAGTAGACGCTGCCGCCGTCGTCGACGCCCTTGCCGTCGGCCCAGCCCGCCTCGCCGCCGACCGCGATCACGTTGTTGCGCAGCCTGAGGATGGAGGGCGAGCAGCCGTCGTGGCAGGACCAGCCGATGGTGTCCTTGGCCGGCAGGTAGACCGAGTTGTGCACGGCGATCGTGCCCTTGACCGGGCCCACGACGTGGCCGGGGCCGCGGGTGATGAGGAAGGAGCCGCGGCTGCGGGCGGAGGTGACGACGTTGAAGGCGAAGACGTTGCCGGTGGCGGTCTTGCCCTTCTGGGCGCCGAGCTCGGTGAAGGTCTCGTTGTCGCGCGCGGTGTTGTAGATGACCCGGTTGCGGTCGCCGTTGAAGATCTCGACGGCGGCGCCGTCGGTGCCGTAGTCGTGGCTCTTGGCGTAACTGCCGGTGATGGTGTTGCCGGTCACCAGGTTGTCGTCGCCGTTGAGCAGCACGCCGAAGGCGCCGGAGTCGTTGTCGCCGCCCTCGTCGTCGACGCTCATGCGGTTGTTGCCGGTGAGCGTGCTGTCGCGGACGGTGTTGTGCGAGCCGGACGGCGTGACCCACACGCCCGCGGCGTTGCCGTCGGCCGCGACGCCGGTCAGCTCGATGTGGTGGCCGCCGAGCTGGAACCCGGCGAACCGGCAGCCGGTGGCGCGCAGGCCGCTGATCTGCCAGTAGGCGCCCTTGACGACCACGCAGTCGCGCTCGTCGCCGCTGATGCGGGGCAGGGCGCCGGTGCCGTGGGAGCGGATGACGATGGGCCGGGCGGCGGTGCCGCTCACGGTGAGCCTGAGCGGGCCGGTGAAGCTGCCGCCCCGCTTGAAGCTGACGATGTCGCCCGGCTTGAGCTCGGCGGAGCCGACCTTCTCCAGCGACTTCCACGGCTTGTCGGGGCTGGTGCCGGCGGCGGAGTCGTCGCCGGACCTGGAGTCGACGTAGTAGGTGGTGGCCGCCCTGGCTTCCGCGGCGGTCGGTACGGCGGTAAGAAGCGAAGCTGCGACGGCTACGGAGAGCAACCTCATGCGGGCACACCACTATCCAGTTGAAGACGGTACGGGGCCAGGCCATACCGTAGCGTGATCAGCGTGTGATGCGCCACACACTCACCGAAGGACCGTCCCCCGGGATCACGTCTCCGTCCTGGGCATTGTGGACGCCCTGGGCCTGCGTCCCGATGGGCAGCGCGGCGCCGGGCGCCCGGCGGACGGCCACCAGCAGCGACTCCTCGAACGTCTCGCGCGCGAAGACCAGGCAGTCGGCGTCGGAGTGCAGCCAGCGCAACCCTCCGTGACGCAGCGCGGGCTCGGCGCGGCGCAGCCCGAGCAGCTCGCGGTAGGCCGACAGGGTCGCCAGGTCCTGGTCGTGCGGCCGGTTCCAGGGCATGGGGGTGCGCGAGTGCTCCCCGTTGATCCCGGTCAGGCCGAACTCGCTGCCGGCGAAGACCATGGGCGTGCCGGGCAGCGTGGCCTGCAGGCCGAGGGCCAGCAGGTGGCGTTCGCGCGAGCCGGTCACCGTGCGGATGCGCGGCGAGTCGTGGGAGTCCAGGAGCTGCCAGGAGTGCGTGAGCGAGCGCCAGGACATGTGCGAGGCGAAGGACCTGAACGTGGCCAGGGTGTCGGCGCCGTCGCGCTCGGGCACGCCGCCCGGCACGCCGAGGAAGTGCGGCAGGTCCAGGTCGGGGCCGCGCAGCCAGGCCCAGACCGGACGGGTGAAGCCGCCGTAGTTCATGGTGCCGTGCCAGCCGTCGCGGTCGAGGTCGAGCGAGGCGTCGTGGTTGTGCTCGGCGATGAAGGCGGCCTCGGGGCCGAGCTGCCGGCGCAGCATGGCGGCGACCTCGTGGTTGCGGTCGTCGGCGCCGAGCCTGGCGGTCATGTTGGCGACGTCCACGCGCCAGCCGTCCAGCGGGCCGAGCCACTTCTTCAGCACCGCGCGCATGCTGGAGCGCACCAGCTCGCTGCCCCAGTTGAGCTTGGGCAGCGACTTGACGCCCCACCACGACTCGTAGTCGCCGGTGTCGGGGTCGAAGTAGAACATCTCCCGTTCGAGGGCGTTGACGTCGGAGACGGCGGCGGTGAACCATTCGTGGGCGTCGCCGCAGTGGTTGGTGGTGATGTCGCCGAGCAGGCGCATGCCGCGGGCGTGCAGCGCGCCGGACAGCCGGTGCAGGGCCTCGTCGCCGCCGAGCAGCGGGTCGACGTGCTCGAAGCTCGCGGCGTCGTAGCGGTGGTTGGAGCGGGCCGGGAAGATCGGCGTCAGGTAGACGGTGTCGGCGCCGAGGCCTTGGATGTGATCCAGGCGCCGGGTGATGCCGTCGAGGTCGCCGCCGTAGAACTGCTGGGCGGTGCCGGGGCCGCTGGGGATCACCGGGTCGCGGTCCCAGTCGCGCGGCAGCGCCCAGTCGGGCAGGTCCGGCATCGGGCCGGAGCGGTCGAAGCGGTCGGGGAAGATCTGGTAGACGATCGCGTCCGACATCCACGAGGGCGGCGCCTGGTGGCAGACCAGGCGGAAGTCGCTCGCGTCGGTCACGTCGTGGGCGACCGGTCCGGCCGCGGTCAGCCACAGCTGGCCGCGGCGGGTGTGCAGCAGGAAACGGTACGGGGTGACCGGGTTGACGGCGGTGATCTCCGCCTGCCACCACACGTCGTCCGCGCCGTAGCCGGCGACCGGCGTGCCGGTCCTGGAGTCGTCGACGCGGGCCTCGGCGTAGCGGGGCTCGCCGTCGCAGACGGTGCGCACGTGCACCCCGGTGATCCCGGCGGCGCGCGGCGCGCGCAGCCAGAGGGTCACCCGCGAGCCGAGCGCCGGTTCCCGGCTGGAGACGTAGAGAGCTGAGCCGTCGTGGTGCGGCTCGCCGACATGACGCAATGGACCTATCCCTTGACAGCCCCGGCCGTCAGGCCGGAGACGATGTACTTCTGCAGCCATAGGAACACGCTCACCGTGGGTACGGCGGTGAGCAACGTCGCGGCGGCGAACATGCCGAAGTTGGCGTTGCGGTGGTCGCCGGCGATCATGCCGTACATGCCGACGGCCAGGGTCTTGCTCTCGGGGTCGCGCAGGAACACGTTGGCCATGAGGAACTCGCTCATGATGCCGATGAAGGCCAGCAGCGCGGTGACCGCCAGGATCGGCGTGACCAGCGGCATGATGATCCGCCAGAAGATCTGCGCGTGGGTGGCGCCGTCCACGGTGGCGGCCTCGTCGAGCTCCTTGGGCACGGTGTCGAGGAAGCCCTTCATCAGCCAGGTGTTCACGCCGAGCGCGCCGCCCAGGTAGAGCAGCAGCAGGCCCCAGACGGTGTTGAAGCCGAACGCCGGGTACAGCTCGGTCACCCTGGTGAAGATCATGAAGATCGTGACGATGGCCAGGAACTGCGGGAACATCTGGATGAGCAGCAGCGCCAGCAGCCCGACCCGGCGGCCGGTGAAGCGCATGCGGCTGAAGGCGTAGGCGGCCAGCATCGACAGCAGCAGGCTCGCGAACGACGAGACCAGCGCGATGAACACCGAGTTGAAGAACCACCGGCCGAACGGATAGTCGTCGGAGGTGAGCAGGCCGGCGAAGTTGTTCAGGCTCGCCCCCGACGGCAGCAGGTCGGTGGAGGCCAGCGTGCCCATGGGGTTGATCGCGGCCGAGACCACGAACAGGATCGGGAACAGCGCGAACGCGCACACCGCCAGCACGAACACGTGCCTGAGCGCGATCCTCATGCGTAGACCTCCTCCTGCTTGCGGGTACGGCGGAAGGCCACGGCCGAGATGACCGCGACGATCGCGAAGATGAACACCGAGATCGCCGCCGCGAACCCGAACTGCGCCCCGCCCGCGCCGAACGCCAGCCGGAAGGTGTAGGTGATCAGCAGGTCGGTGGCCCCCACCTGCGGGCTCTCGGCCGGGAACGGCCCGCCGTCGGTGGTGAGCGCGATGGCGTTGAAGTTGTTGAAGTTGAACGCGAACGACGAGATCAGCAGCGGCGTCAGCGCGACCAGCAGCAGCGGCAGCGTCACCCGGCGGAACGCCTTCCACGGCGTGGCGCCGTCGATGGAGGCCGCCTCGGTCAGCTCGCGCGGGATCGCCTGGAGCGCGCCGGTGGTGACCAGGAACATGTACGGGAAGCCGAGCCACAGGTTGACCAGGATGACCGCGAAGCGGGCGGTGACGGGCTCGCCGAGCCAGTCGACGCTCAGCCCGAAGAACTGGTTGATCAGGCCGAAGTCGCGGTTGAACATGTCCCGCCAGACCAGCAGCATGGCGAAGGCCGGCATCGCGTACGGCAGGATCAGCGCGATCCGGTAGATCTTCGTGCCGCGCATGCGCGGGTGGTGCAGCGCCAGCGCCACGGCCATGCCGAGACCGAACGTGCCGGCCACGGAGGCCAGCGCGAACACCAGGTTCCAGCCCAGCACGCCGACGAAGTAGCCGGAGATGGTGGGGTTGGTCAGCACCCGGGCGAAGTTGTCGAACCCGACGTTCGCCTGCCAGCCCTGTGCCAGGTGCTCGCCCTCGGCGTTGACGAAGTAGCCCTGTGCCTCGTCGGCCGTCCAGGTGTCGCCGTTGCCCTTGACGCAGTCGCAGGCGGCGTCGTAGACCAGCGCGGCCTTGCCCTCCACGGCCCGGCTGAGGCCGTTGGCCTTGATCGCGCCGCCCGGCGTCGGCACGGACAGCGCCGAGATCTCCTGGCCGCGGGCGGCCGCCTCGGGCGCCTTCAGCACGGTCACGCCGGGGGCCGTCAGGACCTTGCCGGTGAGGCCGACCTGGGCGCCGGCGAGCGGGGTCAGCCCTTCGGCGGTGCCCAGCCGGACCTGCTTGGTCGTGGGGTCGACCAGCAGGAACACCAGCTCGTCGCCGCGCAGGGCGGCGGTCAGGCCGTACTCGGGCGAGCCGGGGGCCTGGCGCACCGAGCCGGTCTCGATGGCGGTGACCGCGTCGGCCTTGTCGCCGCGGTGCCCGTCGCCGAAGTTCGTGAACGCCGTGGTCACCGTGTAGAGCACGGGCAGCACCTGGAAGGCGATCAGGAAGACGGTGCCGGGAACGAGGTACTTGGCCGGGATGAAGCGGCGGGTCAGGTACAGGTAGGAGATGGCCGCGGCGGCCAGCCCCAGCAGCGTGAGCGAGACCCACGACTCCGCGGCGACCAGCGGCGGCGCGGCGTAGAGCAGGATCGCCGCGGCCACGGCCAGCACCGCGATCCTGCTCACCACGAACGCCGTGGTCAGCTCCCGGCGAGGCCGCGGGGACGCGGTGGTCCCCACGGCCTCGTGCACGTCCTGGGCCATGTCAGTTCTTGAGCGCGCCGTCGATGGCCTTCTGCGCGGCCGCGGCGGCCTTGGCGGCGTCGCCGCCCTTGACCACGGCGGTCTCCGCGATGCCGAACGGCTCCCAGATCGCGGCCATCTCGGGGATGGCGGGCATCGGCATGCCGCTCTTGCCGGCGTCCATGAACTTGGCGGCGTCGGGGTCGGCGGCCTGGACCTCCTGGAGGGCGGCGGTCAGCGCCGGGGGCCGCGGGTCGGCCTCGTACAGGGCCTTGGCGACGTCCTTGTTGGTGACGTAGTTGGCGACGAACTCCTGGGCCAGGGCCTTGCTCTTGCCCTTGGCCGCCACGAAGAACGACTGGACGCCGACGAACGGCGTGGCCGGCTTGCCGTCCTTGAACGCCGGGACGGGCGTGATGTCGTAGGAGATGCCGCCCTTCTTGACCTCGCTCATGGCCCACGGGCCGGAGATCAGGTAGGCGCACTTGCCGGCGGCGAAGTTGACGATGTAGTTCTCGTTGGTGACCGACGTCTTGAGCGCGCCGTCACCCTTCTCGCCGAGCTCCTTCAGCTTGCCGAACGCCTTGACCGAGCCCTCGGAGCCGAGCAGCACCTGCTTGGGGTCCGGGTCGCCGGAGGCGGTCTGGCCGAACAGCGCGCCGCCCGCGGAGGCGAACAGCGGGTAGGCGTGGAAGGCGTCGCCCTTGACGCCGACGGGCAGGCAGAGCACCTCCTTGACCTTGCCGGCCTTCTTCAGCTCCTTGCCCTTGTCGATCATCTCGTCGAGCGTGGCGGGGGCGTCGGGGGCGAGCTTGGTGTTGCGGATCAGGGCGATGTTCTCCACCGCGTACGGGGCGCCGTACACCTGGCCGTTGAAGGTGACCGCCTTCATGGCGATCTCCGAGAAGGCCGCCTTCTGCTCGTCGGTCAGCGTGACGGGGTCGATGGCGCCGTTCTGGACGAGGTTGCCGATCCAGTCGTGCGCGCCGATCATGATGTCCGGGCCGCTGCCCTGCTGGGAGGCGGTCAGGAAGGTCATCTGGTTGTCCTTGCTGATCTCCTTCACCTCGACGGTCACGCCGTTCTCGGTGCCGAACTGGTCGGCGAAGGGCTTGAGCGGCTTGACCCGGCTCGGGTCGGCCCAGATGACCAGCGTGCCGCCCGCCGCGGCGGCCGGAGCCGAGGCCGAGGCCGAGCCGCTGGGCTGCGCCGACGGGGCGGTCGAGCCGGAGTCACCGCAAGCCGTGGCGGCGAACGCGAGGGTGGAGAGGGCGGCCACTCCCAGGACCCGAACACGCATGAGACCTCCCGAGGTCATGGAGGAGCGGCGACGCCTGCGTGCGCCGCCGCCGAAGATCGTTTTCCGCCGCTGTTCACGGCTTACGTTTCCGGGACGTTAGCGGCTCTTTGCAAGAATTGGAAGAACTTGCGAAAGAGCGTTACCGGAACCACATCCGACCCGCGACGCGCTGACCTCGCCGCACCTCCGATAACGGGCGTACCGGGAATCTGCAACTTTCCGAAACTTGCACTTGACCTGTCGCAAGGACGCGCGACATCCTGCACCAGACATCACGGACATCGGGGGAAGGAAAGCCATGCTCGGCAACGACGACTGGTGGCGGGACGCCGTCGTGTACCAGGTCTACCCCCGGAGCTTCGCCGACGCCGACGGCGACGGCACCGGCGACCTGAAGGGCGTGCGGGAACGCCTGGGCCACCTCGCGCGGCTGGGCGTGGACGCGATCTGGCTGAGCCCCTTCTACACCTCGCCCATGGCCGACGGCGGCTACGACGTGGCCGACTACCGGGACGTGGACCCGATGTTCGGCACGCTGGCCGACTTCGACGCCCTGATCGGCGAGGCCCACGAGCGCGACATCCGGGTGATCGTGGACCTGGTCCCCAACCACTCCTCGGACCGGCACCCCTGGTTCCAGGCCGGCCTGCGCGACCGTTACATCTTCCGCGACCGGCCCAACGACTGGGAGTCGATCTTCGGCGGCCCGGCCTGGACCCAGGTCGAGGACGGCCAGTGGTACCTGCACCTGTTCGCGCCCGAGCAGCCCGACCTCAACTGGGACAACCCCGAGGTGCGCGCCGAGTTCCGCGACGTCCTGCGCTTCTGGCTGGACCGGGGCGTGGACGGCTTCCGCGTGGACGTGGCCCACGGCATGGTCAAGGCGCAGGGCCTGCCCGACGTGGGCCCGAAGGAGGGCCGCCAGGCCGAGATGCTGGGCGACGAGCAGGTGCCCTACTTCGACCAGGACGGCGTGCACGACATCTACCGGGAGTGGCGGCCGATCCTCGACTCCTACCCCGGCGGGCGGATGGCCGTCGCCGAGGCGTGGGTGTCCTCGCCCGAGCGGCTGGCCCGCTACGTCGGGCCGGACGAGCTGCACCAGGCGTTCAACTTCGAGTTCATGATGGCCGACTTCCACGCCAAGTCGTTCCGTACGGTGATCGAGAAGTCGCTGGCGGAGGCCGAGCTGGTCGGCGCGCCCACCACCTGGGTGCTGTCCAACCACGACAAGCCGCGCCACGTCACCCGGCACGGCGGACTGGCCCGCGCCCGCGCGGCGACGCTGCTCATGCTGGCCCTGCCCGGCTCGGCCTATCTCTACAACGGCGAGGAGCTGGGCCTGCCCGAGGTCCTCGACCTGCCCGACGAGCTGCGCCAGGACCCGGCCTTCCGGCGCACCGGCGAGAGCCGCGACGGCTGCCGGGTGCCGATCCCGTGGACGAGCGAGCCGGGCTGCGGCTGGCGCGACCCGTGGCTGCCGATCCCGCCGTCGTGGACGCAGCTGTCGGCCGAGGCCCAGGAGCACGACCCGGACTCGACGCTGAACCTCTACCGGGCCGCGCTCCGGCTGCGCAAGCAGCACCCGGCGCTCGGCGGCGGCACGCTGCGGTGGCTGGAGGCCCCCGAGGACGTGCTGGCCGTCCAGCGCGACCCGGGCCTGGTCGTGATGCTGAACACCGGCGAGCGCCCGGTCGCCCCGGTCGTGCCCGGCACGGTGCTGCTGGCCAGCGGCCCGCTGGCGGCCGACGGCTCGGTCCCGCCGGACACCACCGTGTGGATCCAGCGTTGAGGTTGGGGGAACCTTTCCCTTGACGCGGCATTTGGCGGCAATGACGGTTAGTAGTCTCGGGGAGTGCCACCCCTGTGGGCCCGCTCCCTGCGCGGACGCGTCACCCTCATCGCGACGGCCGTAGCCGCCCTCGTGCTGATCCCCGTGGGCGTCGCCGGGTGCATCGTCTCGCGCTCGCTGGTGACGGCCGGCGTCTACCGGGACACGCGGGACACCGCCGAGCGGGTGGCCTCGGAGATGCGCGCGGGCGGGCTGCCGCAGGGCGCCACGATCCCGGTGCCCAACCCGTCCATCGACCTGATCCAGATCGTCGGCACCGACGGCCGCGTCCTGGCCAGCAGCGACGCGGCCAGGAACCTGCCGCCGCTCAGCGACGTGCGACCCACCGCCGAGAGCCGGGTGGTCAACACCACCAACTGCCTGCCGACCGAGTGCGTGCACCTGTCGGCGGTCAAGGCCGGCATGTCGGAGGACTCCCCCATCGTCTACGCCGGCCGCAGCACCCCGGAGGTGCTGGCCTCGCAGACGCTGGAGGTGATCGTGTTCTCCCAGGTGGCGGTGCTGATCGCGCTCACCGCCTGGGCGACCTGGCTGGTCACCGGCCGCGCGCTGCGCCCGGTGGCGACCATGCGCGCCGAGCTGGACGCGGTCAGCGCCGGCGACCTGAGCCACCGGGTCACCCAGCCGGGCGGCGAGGACGAGGTCGCCATGCTGGCCAAGGCCGTCAACAACACGCTGGCCCGATTGGAACGTTCCGCGCTGCAGCAGCGCCAGTTCGCCTCCGACGCCTCCCACGAGCTGCGCACCCCGATCGCCGGGCTGCGCGCCCAGCTGGAGAGCGCCCAGCTCTACCCCGAGGACACCGACGTCGAGGCGCTGGTGGACAGCGCCCTGCGGGACACCGACCGGCTGGAGGCGATCATCACCGACCTGCTCCTGCTGGCCAGGATCGGCTCCCGGGTGGACGTGGCCAGGGAGCCGGTGGACCTGGCCCAGCTCGTCCGGCAGGAGCTGGCCGTGCGCAGCGACAAGCTGCCCACCCGGCTGGAGCTGACCGAGGGCGTGGTGGTCGAGGGCGTGCGCCTGCAACTGGCCAGGGTGCTGACGAACCTGCTGGACAACGCCCAGCGGCACGCCGAGACCATGGTGCGGGTCGTGGTCACCAGGGAGGCGGGCCCGGCCAGGGGCGGCACCGCCGTGCTGGCGGTGGAGAACGACGGCCAGGAGATCCGCGAGGCCGACCGCGAGCGCATCTTCGAGCGGTTCACCCGCCTCGACGCCGCCCGCAGCCGCGACTCCGGCGGCACCGGGCTCGGCCTGGCCATCGCCAGGGACGTGGCGATGGCCCACCGGGGCAGCGTGCGGGTGGAGGACCGTCCGGGCGGGGCGCGGTTCGTCCTGCGGCTTCCGGCCATCTGATGTCGAAAGCGTAGATTTCCGGCAGCCGGTTAGTGGATCATGCCCTCATGACGCAAGAAGTCCCCCAGGGCGTGGATCCTCACATCCCCAACACCGCGCGCATGTACGACTACTTCCTGGGCGGAAAGAACAATTTCCCGGCCGACCGTGAGCTGGCCGAGCTGGTGCTGAGCGCGATGCCGGAGGTCAGGGACGGCACGCGGGAGAACCGGCTGCTGATCGGCCGGGTGGTGCGGTACCTGTGCGAGCAGGGTGTCACCCAGTTCCTCGACCTGGGCTCCGGCCTGCCGGCCGCCGAGAACGTGCACGAGGTGGCGCTGCGGTACGCGCCGCAGGCCCGCGTGGTCTACGTGGACAGCGACCCGGTGGTGGCCGCCCACGGGCGGGCCCTGCTGGCCGGCCCCGAGCAGGTGGCCATGCTGCACGGCGACGTCCGGCGCCCGCGGGAGGTGCTGGACAGCCCCGAGGTGCGCGGGCTGCTGGACTTCGGCAGGCCCGTCGCCGTGCTCATGATGTTCCTGCTGCACCTGATCCCCGACACCGACGACCCGCAGGGCTTCGTGGCCGCCTACCGCGACGCGCTCGCGCCCGGCAGCTACCTGGCCCTGTCGCACGTCGGCACCGACCACGCGCCCGAGCGCGTGGCCCGCGTCAGCCAGTTCTACCGGCGGGCCAACGCGCCGTTCTGCCCGCGGCCGGGCAAGGAGATCGCCGCCTTCTTCGGCGACTTCGAGCTGATCCCGCCCGGTCTGGCCACGGGCAAGGGGCCGGAGCTCGGTTTCCCGTTCACCGACCCCGAGAGCCCGCCCTTCTACGACGACGACTTCGCCCGCATGGGGTACGCGGGCATCGGCC
Organism: Nonomuraea sp. NPDC049655; assembly: GCF_044465465.1. Lineage (NCBI taxonomy): Bacteria > Bacillati > Actinomycetota > Actinomycetes > Streptosporangiales > Streptosporangiaceae > Nonomuraea > Nonomuraea sp. NPDC049655. The sequence goes on along the minus strand of NZ_JBITLS010000001.1, from coordinate 968,643 downwards.
GCAAACCCTAGAGCTGCGAGCGCCGAGAGCCGGCAACCCTAGACGCGCGCGGCCTGCCGATCGGGCTCCGGCTCGGGGCGGTCGTCCTCCTCGTCGATCAGCGTGGACTCGTCGAACGGCGCCCGCCCGGCCAGCACCTCGGCGGCCCGCTCCCGGTCGAAGTCGCCGGTCCAGGTGCCGACCACGACGGTGGCCACGGCGTTGCCCGCGAAGTTGGTCAGCGCCCTGGCCTCGGACATGAACCGGTCGATGCCGACGATGAGGCCGACCCCGTCCACCAGCTCGGGGCGGTGCGACTGCAGGCCGCCGGCGAGCGTGGCCAGGCCCGCCCCGGTCACGCCCGCGGCGCCCTTGGAGGCGACCATCATGAACAGCAGCAGCGAGACCTGCTCGCCGACCTGCAGCGGCGCGCCCGTGGCCGAGGCGATGAACAGCGTGGCCATGGTGAGGTAGATGGCGGTGCCGTCGAGGTTGAAGGAGTAGCCGGTCGGCACGGTGATGCCGGCCACCGTCCGGCTCACGCCGAGGTGCTCCATCTTCGCGATCAGCCGCGGCAGCGCCGTCTCCGACGACGACGTGGACAGGATCAGCAGGAACTCCCGGCCGAGGTAGCGCAGCAGCGACCACAGGTTGACCCGGGCCACCAGCCACAGCAGCGCGCCCAGCACCACGCCCACGAACAGCAGGCAGGTGACGTAGAAGGCGATCATGATGATGGCCAGGCTCTTGAGCGCCTCGATCCCGGTGGCCCCGACCACGGCCGCGATGGCCCCGAACGCGCCGACCGGCGCGGCCCACATGACCATGGCCAGGATGCGGAACACCAGCCGCTGGACGTGCTCGACGCCGCGCAGGATCGGCGCGCCCCGCTCGCCCATGGCCTGCAGCGCGAACCCGGCCAGCAGCGCCACCAGCAGCGTCTGCAGGACCGAGCCCTCGGTGAAGGCCGACACCAGCGTGACGGGGATGATGCCGAGCAGGAAGTCGACCCCGCCGGTGGCCTCGCCCTTGGCCGCCTCGGCCTCGGCGGCCTGCCGGGCGGCGTCGGTCAGGTGCAGCCCGGAGCCGGGGTCGATGACGTTGCCGACCAGCAGGCCGATGACCAGGGCCACGGTGGACATCACCATGAAGTAGCCGAGCGCGAGGCCGCCGACCTTGCCGACCTTGGCGGCCTGGCGTACCGAGCCGATGCCGAGCACGATCGTGCAGAAGATGATGGGGCTGATCAGCATCTTGATCAGCGCCACGAACCCGGTGCCGAGGGGCTTGAGCTCCTTGCCCGCCTCCGGCCAGACGAACCCGACCAGGATGCCGAGCAGGACCGCCACGATGACGGCCAGGTACAGATAGCGAGTGCGATCACGCATGAGGGGTCTCCACCGCTTGGGAAAAAGGGGCTGGTCGTGCGACTATGCGGCTCGCTGTGACCCACGTCACGATTGAGTAAGTTTCGTTCACGCAAGGGGGGCTCATGCGCCGCTGGAGCCTGGCGGGCCAGATGCTGGTCCTGCAATTGGTCGTGGTCGCGGTCGCCGTGACGGGCTGCGCGGTGCTCGCGCTGGTGCAGGCCCACCGCCTGCTCACCGAGGAGGCCGGCGCCACGGCCAGGGCCGTGGCGGTCAGCGTGGCCGCCGCGCCGGGCGTGGCCGCCACCCTCGACGGCCCGGAGCCGACCCTGGCCCTGCAGCCGTACGCCGAACGGGTGCGCAAGGAGACCGGCGTCGACTTCGTCACCATCATGAAGCCGGACGGCACCCGCTACACCCATCCGAACCCGGCCGAGATCGGCCGGCGCTTCCTCGGCCACACCGGGCGGGCCCTGGCCGGCCGGACGTTCGTCGAGACCTACACCGGCACGCTCGGCCCCTCCAAGCGGGCCGTGACGCCCGTGTGGTCCGGCGGCCGGGTCCGGGCCCTGGTCAGCGCGGGCATCACGATCGACCGGATCAGCGCCCGGCTGCGCGACCAGGTCGCCTGGAGCGGCCTGGTCGCCGCCCTCGCGCTCGGCCTCGGCGCGGCCGGGACGTGGCTGGTCACCGCGCGCCTGCGCCGCCAGACCCACGGGCTCGGCCCGGTGGAGCTGGGCCGCATCCACGACCACCACGACGCCGTCCTGCACGCCGTGCGGGAGGGCCTGCTGCTGGTCGGCGGCGACGGCACGCTGACGCTGTGCAACGACGCCGCCCGGCAGCTCCTGGACCTGCCGCCGGACGCCGAGGGCCGGCACATGGCCGAGCTGGGCCTGTCGGCGCTGCTGGAAGGCCAGGAGGAACGCGTGCACCTGGCCGGCGACCGGGTGCTGGCCGTCAACGGCGCGGCCAGCAGGCTCGGCACGGTGGTGACCGTACGCGACCACACCGAGCTGCAGGCGCTGGCCGGGCAGCTCGACGCCGAACGCGGCTTCGCCGACTCGCTGCGCTCGGCCGCGCACGAGGCCGCCAACCGGCTGCACACCGTGATCACACTGGTCGAGCTGGGACGCACCGAGCAGGCCGTCGCGCTGGGCACGGCCGAACTGCGCGCGGCGCAGGAGCTGACCGACCGGGTGGTGGGCGCGGTGCGCGAGCCGGTACTGGCCGCGCTGCTGCTCGGCAAGAGCGCCGAGGCGGCCGAACGCGGCGGCGAGCTGCTGCTCACGCCCGACAGCGACCTCGACGACCTGGGCCTGGACCCGCGCGACCTGGTGACGATCGTCGGCAACCTGGTCGACAACGCCCTCGACGCGGCCACCCGGGTCGAGGTGCACCTGAGCGCGGACGGGGACGGGGTGGTGATCAGGGTGGCCGACGACGGGCCGGGGCTGACCGCGCCGGAGGCGTTCGCGAAGGGCTGGACCACCAAGGGCGACGGCCACGGGCTCGGGCTGGCGCTGGTCGGACAGGCGGTGCGGCGGCTGGGCGGCACGATCGAGGTGGCCGGGTCGGCGTTCACGGTGCGGCTGCCGGTCCCGGAGCGGGTCCGATGAACCGGCCGGACACCGGCCCACTCGCCGGGCCCGGAGCGGGCGCGGCGAGCGGGCCGGACGGGCCGGTCTCCGTGCTGATCGTGGAGGACGAGGAGATCACGGCCGAGGCCAACCGGGTCTACGTCGAGCGGGTGGCCGGGTTCGAGGTGGCCGGGGTGGCGCGTTCGGGCGGCGAGGCGCTGCGGTTCCTGCGCGGCCGGCCCGTCGACCTCATCCTGCTCGACCTGTACCTGCCCGACATGCACGGCCTGGAGGTGTGCCGCGCGGTGCGGGCCGGCGGGCTGCTGTGCGACGTCATCGCCGTCACCTCGGCGCGCGACCTGGCGACGGTGCGCTCGGCGGTGTCGCTGGGCGTCTCCCAGTACCTTCTCAAGCCGTTCACCTACGCGACCCTGGCCGAGAAGCTGGCGCGTTACGCCCGGTTCAGGCAGGACACCGGCGTGATCGTCGCCCAGGGCGACGTCGACCGGGTGCTCGGCACCCTGCGCGGCAGCTCCGAGCTGCCCAAAGGGCTGGCCCGCGACACCCTCGACGCCGTGTCGGCGCGGCTGCGCGAGCGGCCCGGCGGCAGCACCGCGCAGAGCGTGGCGCAGGCCGTCGGGGTGTCCCGGGTGACCGCCCGCCGCTACCTGGAACACCTGGTCGAGCTGGGGACGGCGGTGCGCGTGCCGCAGTACGGCGGGGTGGGCCGGCCAGAGTTGCTCTACCGGATCCCCATGGAAAGTTAATGGCGGTGACGCTGCCCGTTCAATCCGGGCCCTTAGCTTCTGGGTGCGATCCGATGCACTGAGGAGAAGTCACTTGCGAGTCCTGGCCGTTGTTCCCGCCCGCGGAGGTTCGGCGGGCGTTCCCCTGAAGAACCTCGCCCTGGTCGGGGGCGTCCCGCTGGTCACCCGCGCGGTACGGGCGTGCCTGCGGGCCGAGCTCGTCGACCAGGTCGTGGTCAGCACCGACCACCCGCAGATCGCCGAGACCGCCCGCGCGGCGGGGGCGACCGTGGTGGAGCGGCCCGAGGAGCTGAGCGGCGCGACCGCCTCCAGCGAGTCGGCCGTGCTGCACGCCCTGGACGCGCTCGGCGCGGACCCGGACGTGGTCGTCCTGGTGCAGTGCACCAGCGCGTTCATCGACCCCGAGGACCTGTCGGCGGCCGTGCGCAAGGTCCTGGACGGCGAGGCCGACTCGGTCGTGTCCGGGCTGCCGACGCACGAGTTCCTGTGGACGGCCGCGGGTGCGGGCGTCAACCACGACCCCGCCGTACGGCCGCGCAGGCAGGACCGCGAGCCGCAGTTCCGCGAGAACGGCGCCTTCTACGTCATGCGCACCGCCGGCCTGCGCGAGCACGGCCACCGCTTCTTCGGCGAGGTCGCCGTGCAGCCGGTGCCGCCGCAGCACGCCATCGAGGTCGACGACCCCGAGGACCTGGAGCTGGTGCGCGCCCTGGCGCCGTTCATCGACAAGCCCGAGCCGATCGACGTGGACGCGGTCATCACCGACTTCGACGGCGTGCACACCGACGACCGCGCCTACATCGACTCCGACGGCCGGGAGATGGTCCTGGTCAGCCGCTCGGACGGGATGGGCGTCTCGCTGCTGCGCCGCTCCGGGGTCAAGGTGCTGGTGATGTCCACCGAGCAGAACCCGGTCGTGGCCGCCCGCGCCCGCAAGCTGGGCGTGCCCGTGCTGCAGGGCCTGGCCGAGAAGCGCATCGTGCTGCGCGACTGGCTGGCCATCGAGGGCCTGGACCCGGCGCGCGTGGCCTACGTCGGCAACGACGTCAACGACCTGGGCCCGATGGCCGAGGTCGGCTGGCCCATCGCCACCCCCGACGCGCACCCGCGCGTGCGCGCCGCCGCCCGCGTGGTGCTGACCAGGCCCGGCGGCTCCGGCGCGGTGCGCGAGCTGTGCGACCTGGTGGTGGCCGCCCGGCCCGAGCCGCCCGTCGCCGAGGCCAAGGCCCGGCCGCGGCTCGGCCCGGTCGCGATCGGCGACGTGCTGGTCGGCGACGGCGAGCCGGTGTACGTGATCGGCGAGATCGGCATCAACCACAACGGCGACCTCGACCTCGCCCGCCGGCTCATCGACGTGGCGGCCGACGCGGGCTGCCAGGCCGTCAAGTTCCAGAAGCGCACCCCCGCGATCTGCGTGCCCGAGGAGCAGAAGGGCCAGATCAGGCAGACGCCGTGGGGCGAGATGACGTACCTGGAGTACAAGGAGCGCACCGAGTTCGGCCACGACGAGTACCGGCAGATCGCGAAGTACTGCGACGAGCGCGGCCTGCACTGGTTCGCCTCGCCGTGGGACGTGCCGTCCGTGGAGTTCCTGGAAGACATGGACGTGCTGACGCACAAGATCGCCTCGGCCAGCGTCGCCGACCACGAGCTGCTGCGCGCCCTGGCGGCCACCGGCAAGCCGATCATCCTGTCCACCGGCATGTCCACGCTGTCGGAGATCGACCAGGCGGTCGAGATCCTCGGCACCGACCGGCTGATCATGATGCACGCCACCTCCACGTACCCGCTGCCGCCGGAGGAGGCCAACCTGCGCACGATCACCACGCTCAAGGAGCGCTACGGCGTGCCGGTCGGCTACTCCGGGCACGAGCGCGGTCTGCAGATCTCGCTGGCGGCGGTCACCCTGGGCGCGGTCTGCGTCGAGCGGCACATCACGCTCGACCGCACCATGTGGGGCTCCGACCACGCCGCCTCGCTGGAGCCGTCGGGGCTGGAGCACCTCGTCCGCGACATCCGCATCATCGAGCAGGCCATGGGCGACGGCGTCAAGCGCGTCTTCCCCGGCGAGGAGGCGCCCAAGGCCCGGCTGCGCCGGGTGACCGTCTGAGTCATGACGCCGACCACTCTCTCCGTCGTCGTGCCGGTGCGTGACGGTGAGCGCTTCATCGCCGACGCGCTCACCTCGCTCGCCCGCAACGCCCGGCCCGACTTCGAGTTCATCGTCGTGGACGACGGCTCCGTGGACGCCACCCCGGACATCATCGCCGACTTCGCCCGCGACCTGCCCGGCCTGGCCGTGCTGCGCAACCCCGCCCCCGTGGGCCTGGCCGACGCCCGCAACACCGGGCTGTCGGCCGCCTCGGGGCGGTTCGTCACGTTCATGGACGGCGACGACTGGCTGGCGCCCGGCTACCTGGCCGGGCTGGTGGCGGCCATCGACGGGCTCGGCTGCGACTTCGTGCGCGTCGACCACGTCCAGGTGGAGGGGCGCAGGCGGGTGGTGCACCGGGCCCCGCTGTCGCGCCGCGGCGTCGTGCTCGACCCCCGCTCGGCGATCCTGCCGGCCGGGGAGCGGACCATGGTGGACTACCCGTACGCGTGGGCCGGGGTCTACCGGCGTTCGCTGCGGGACCTGCTGCACTTCCCCGGCTCACTGCACACCGCCGAGGACCGGCCGTGGATCTGGCGGCTGCACCGGGAGGCGGCCACGTTCGCGGTCGTGCCGATGGCCGGGGTGTTCTACCGGCGGCTGGTGTCCGGGTCGCTGACGCAGGTCGGCGACGAGCGGCAGCTGCACTTCTTCGACGCCTTCGAGCTGGTCCTCAAGGACCTGGAGCCGGAGTTCCTGCCCAAGGCGGCGCGCAACTTCTGCGCGCTGCTGGCCCACCACCTGGAGCTCGCGGGCCGGTTCACGCCCGCGCTGCGCGCCCGGTTCGAGGAGCGGGGCGCGCAGATGGTCCGCGGCCTGCCGCCCGCCCTGGTGGCCGACGCCGTGTCGCGGATGGCCGTCGAGCGGGAGGCCGTGCTGCGCGCCCTGGTGCCCGACATTCCCCCCAGCCCCCACGTCCGGATCCGCCGGGATCGGGAGGACTCCTGATGAAGGTCTTCTACGCCTCGACGCTGTTCGGCGCGATGTCGCTGGCCGCGGCCATCGACGACGGCCGCTTCGGCGCCGGCCGGCGCGTGCTGATCGTGTCGAACAACGCGGCGATCCCCGAGGTGTCGGTGCCGCTCGACGGCACGCCCGGCTTCGCCGCCCTGCGCTCGCGCTTCGACGAGGTGCACTCCTGGAACGAGCTGATCGCCCCGCTGCACCCCTCCGACTGGCGGGCGCGGGTCATCGAGGTGCCGATGTTCGAGCGGCTGATCCGCTCCCACCTGGCGCTGGACGACGTCGAGGAGCTGGTGCTGGAGTCGATCGCGGTGCCGCCCGCGCGCACGATCGCCGGCCTGGTGCGCGACTGCCCGATCACCGTCTACTCCGACGGCCTGATGAGCTACGGGCCGACCCGCGACCCGCTGCCCGCGGAGATCTCCCGGCGCATCGAGCGGCTGCTCCACCTGGACCTGGTGCCCGGCCTGACCCCGCTGCTGCTCAGCGAGTACGGCGTGCCGCCCGTGGTGCTGCCGCAGGAGCGCTTCCTCGCGGTCGTGGACGAGGTGGCCGCCACCGCGCCGGACCTGCGCGCCGGGCAGGCGGTCGTGCTCGGCCAGTACCTGTCGGCGCTGGAGATCGTCACGCCGGAGGAGGAGGCCGGGCTGCACGCCTCGATGCTGCGCGCGCTGGCCGCCCGCGGCTGCACCGACGTGGTGTTCAAGCCGCACCCGGCCGCCGGACGCCGGCACGCGCAACTGCTGCGCGCGGCGGCCGGGCCGCTGGGGGTGCGGCTGACGGTGGCCGGGGAGAGCGTGCCGGCCGAGGTGTGCTTCGCGACGCAGCGGCCCGAGCTGGTCGTGGGCTGCTTCTCCACCGGCCTGGTGACCGCCCGGCGCTACTTCGGCCTGCCGGTCGCCTCCTTCGGCACCGGCCTGGTGCTGGACCGGCTGACGCCGTACGAGAACAGCAACCGGGTGCCGGCCACGATCGTGGACGCGCTGCTGCCCCGGCTGAACGCCGACGGCGTGATCGACGAGCCGCCGCGCACGGACCTGCCCGCGCTGGTGCGCGCGGTCGGCTACTGCATGCAGGCCGACGCCTATCCCGAGCTGCGCCCGTCGGGCCCGGGGTTCGACGGGGCGTTCGACGGGCGCTACTTCAAGCGCAAGCGCCTGGAGACGCTGGGGCTGGCCGAGCCGCCCTCGGCGCTGTCCAGGCTGCGCAGGAAGATCAGGTCAGCGATCTGAGGTAGCGGCGCACCCGCCGCTTGGCCCGGTAGCCCGCCCGCAACATCGTGGGCGGCACCTCCACCCGCAACCTGGCCCGGCGGCGGGCCGCGGCGTGCTCGGGGCCGTCCAGCAGGGAGCGGGCGGGCGGGCGCGCCCCGTCCGCGGCCAGGCCGGTCAGCAGGGCCGCCCAGTCGTCGCGGCCGGCCGGGTGGAAGTAGTTGGCCTCGCACCAGCGCGGCTCGGCCGTGCGGAAGTCGCCCAGGGCCAGGTCGTCCAGCGTGCCGAGCAGGCCGCTGCCCTCGAACACCAGGTTGATCATCTCGGCGCTGACGCCGAAGTCGCTCAGCACCAGCGACGGCACGCCCATGGCGACGGCCTCCAGCGCGGCCGTCGAGCTGACCGTGACGAACCCTGCCGCCCGCGACAGCTGCTCGTGCATCGACCCGGCCGCGAACGTCAGCCTGCCCGGCTCGCCCATCTCGCGCCACAGCCGCTGGTAGTGGTGGCGTTCGTTGTGGGTCTGGCGCTCGTGCTCCAGGGCGCGCAGCTTGACCACGACCTCCAGGCCGGGCCGGCGGGCGGCCAGCTCGGCCAGCGCCGTCAGCACCCGCTCGCGCTCCTCTCGCGCCCGCGGCACCTTGGCCTGGGTGGCGAACACGACCCGGTCGCCGCCGCCGGACACCGCGCCGGGCCGCAGGAACGGCAGCCGGGCCAGCCCGACCGCCCCTCCCCCGCCGAGCCGGCCGGCGATCTCGGAGAACTCGGCCACCTCGCGCTCGCTGTGGACCACGAACAGGTCGCAGCCGCTGCGGAACAGCCACGCCTTCTCCGTGGCCGGCACCGAGATGCCGGGCAGCCCGCTGACGAACACCGGCCGTGCCCGGCCCGCCGGCCGCAGCCCGGCCAGCACGTCGGCCACCAGGACGTCCACCACCGGGCCCGTGCAGCCCACCAGGATCGCGTCGGGGCGGGTGCGCTCGGCCAGGCGGCGCAGCGAGCGCGCCGACAACACCGGGGGCGCCGCGCGCCCGCCCACCGCCGCCGCGATCTGCTCCGGCGAGGGCGCGATCGGGGTGCGCACCACCACCAGCTCGCTCTCGCAGCCCGCGGGCAGGTCGTCGAGCAGGCAGGCCGCCCACTTCAGATACGAGTCGGAGTCGGCTATCGCCAGCACCCTCACCTGGAAGCTCCTGTCAAATGCGATCGCAGGCCGGGGGCCGCCCTGCTCGTCCACCAGTCGTCGGGAACGTCCACCGGCTCGACCTCGACGCCGCGCGGGCCGAGCAGCACCCGCAGCGAGGTGATCGCGGTCGAGGGCAGGCTGAGCACCCGCTGCCCGGCGTCGAGGCCGCGCAGCGTCAGCTCGGCCGGCACGCCCGCGTCGTGCACGGTGATGCCGGGACGTTCGCCGATCAGCGCCAGGTCGACGGGGTCCTCGCGGCGGTGCGGGTAGTAGGCCAGCGGCTCGCGCCCGGCCAGGTCGGTCAGCCAGCGCAGGTAGTGGTCGCGGTGGACCAGGCCGTTGCGGACCAGGGACGTGCCGAGGACGACCGTGCGCTCGGCGGGCCCCTGGGCGCTCGGCGGCTGGGCGCGCAGCCAGGCGAAGTCATGGCGGACGAGGTCGACGCCCGCCCCCCGGACGGCGGCGGCCAGCTCGTCGGGGACGGGCAGGGCGGTGAAGACCGACACCCGGCTCATCCGCAGCCGCAGCGCGGCGGCCAGGCCGAGCAGGGCGCGCGCCCGCGAGGGGGTCGCCCGCGCCCGCAGCAGCGGCCGGAACGGCCCGGCGGCCAGCAGTTCGAGCAGCCTGAGCGTGGCCAGGCCGTCGTCCACGACGACGATGCGGCCGGGGTCGGAGGTCAGCCAGCGCATCTGGACCTTGCCGGAGAACGCGTCGCCCACGGCCTGGACGCGGCGCGGCATGCGCTCGCGCGGCTCGTCCAGCACCAGGCCGGCGGGCAGGTCGAGGCGGCGCAGCTCCTTGCGGGTGGCGCGCAGCGGGCGCAGGCCGGCGCGCGGCACGACCACGGTGTCCGGGCCGAGCAGCCCGGCATGGTGGGCCTCGACGGCGCACAGCATCTGGAGCGGAGACTCCACCCAGGCCGACGCCTGTCTGACCACTCTGTTTCCCCCAGCCGGTGGATGGCCTTGCACGACCCGCCTCAAGGTAGCCCGGCCTGCTTAAGCCGCAAGAAACGACACGTGAACAATGGAGGGTATGAACTCGCTGATGCTCAACACCGACGGTGTGCAGATACCACAGCTCGGCTTCGGCGTCTGGCAGGTCTCTGCCGACGACGCCGAGCACGCGGTGACGGCCGCGCTGCGCGCCGGATACCGGCACATCGACACCGCCGCCGCCTACGAGAACGAGGAGGGCGTCGGCCGGGCCGTGCGCGCCGCCGGGGTGCCACGGGAGAAGGTGTTCGTCACCACCAAGCTGTGGAACGGCGACCACGGGCGCGCCGAGCAGGCCTTCGACGAGAGCCTGGCCCGTCTGGGCCTCGACTACGTAGATCTTTTCCTGATCCACTGGCCGGTCCCGGAGCAGGACAGGTATGTGCAGGCCTGGCGGGGGCTGGAGAAGATCTACCGGGACGGACGGGCCAAGGCCATCGGGGTCTCCAACTTCACGGTCGCCACCCTGACCCGGCTGATGGAGGAGACCGACATCACGCCGTCGATCAACCAGATCGAGCTCCACCCGTACTTCCAGCAGCGCGAGATGCGGGCCTTCCACGAGGCCAACGGCATTCTGACCGAGGCGTGGAGCCCGCTCGGGCAGGGCAAGGGGCTGCTGGCCGACCCGGCGCTGCGCGTGCTGTCGGAGAAGTACGGCAAGACGCCCGCCCAGATCGTGCTCCGCTGGCACCTGCAGCTCGGCAACGTGGTGATCCCCAAGTCGGTCACGCCGTCGAGGATCGAGGAGAACATCGACGTGTTCGACTTCATCCTCGACACCGAGGACATGGCGGCCATCGGCGCGATGAACGCGGGGCGGCGGATCGGGCCCGACCCCGACTCGTTCAACCTGACCTGAGCGCTCTACGATCTCGGTCGTGCGAGATTTCACCTGGGGAATAGCGGCGACCGGCGGCATCGCGCGTACCGTGGGAGCGGCCATCGTGGCCGAGCCCGGCATGCGGGTGGCCGCCGTCGGCTCGCGGAGCCCGCTCAGGGCGCGGGCGCTGGCCGACGAGCTGGGCGCGGAGTCGGCCTACGGCTCCTACGAGGCCCTGTGCGCCGATCCGGCCGTCGACGCGATCTACGTCGCCACGCCGCACGCCCAGCACCTGGAGGTGGCCGAGGCGGCCATCGCGGCGGGCAAGTCGGTGCTGTGCGAGAAGCCGCTGGCGGCCGACGTGGCCGACGCCGAGCGCATGGTGGCGCTGGCCCGCGCGGCCGGGGTCTTCCTCATGGAGGCCATGTGGATGCGCTTCAACCCGCTCATCCAGCGGGTGGCGGCCGATCCGCGCTTCGGCGAGATCCGGTCGGTGCGGGCCTCGTTCGGCTTCGCGCTGCCCTACGACCCCGCCCATCGGCTGTGGGCGCCGGAGCTGGGCGGCGGGGCCCTGCTCGACCTGGGGATCTACCCGTTCGGGCTGGCCCAGCTGCTGCTCGGCATGCCCGCGGAGCTGCGCATGGCCGGCTCGCTGGCGCCCAGCGGCGTCGACGCCGAGGCCGGCGGGCTGCTGCTGTACCCGGACGGGCGGCGCGCCCTGGTGGACGTGTCGCTGCTGGCCCATCACGCCAACGACGCGAGCGTGGTGGGCACGTCGATGCGGGCCGACATCCTGGCGCCGTTCTGGGCGCCGCGGCGGGTGCTGCTGTCGGGGCCGTCGATGGAGACGGAGGAGCTGGTGCTCGACCCGGCCGACAACGGTTACGCGGGCGAGCTGCGCGAGGTGCGCGCGGCCACGATCGAGGGCCGCACAGAGAGCGCGATCATGCCGCTTGACGAATCCCTTGCCATGATGGGGCTTCTGGCCGAAGCGCGGGCGCAACTCTCCTAGCTGGACCTTTAGCCACTTGCCTTGCTCTTGCCCGATGTATTACCTTGTGGGGCATCTCGCGGCAGACGTCCGGTTTGTCCGGCTTTGTCCAACCATCGCAAGACATTTCACAGGATCGTCCTGTGACCGCTGAATCCGCCTTCGGGCGGAACCGGGGACCCACGTCCTTTGGGGTGAATCGGCACTTCGGTGCCGTAGGGCAGCTTCCACGTCCGAACCCGTCAGCTAACCCGGTAAGCGGCATGGAAGCAAGGAGTCAATGCCCTCGATGGCCACGCACCGTCCCATCCGTGCCCCGAAGATCACCTACGCTCACGCCGCGCTCGGCGCGGCCATCCTCGCCTCCGCCATCGGCGCCCACGCCACCGCCGCCGCCGCCGACAGCGCCGGCCCGGCCGCCGCGGCCGGGCACTCGGCCGTCGCGCCGCAGACCGCCGCCCAGACCCGCAAGGCGGAGGAGACCCAGGTCAACGTCACCGCCCAGCAGGTGCTGGCGATGGCCAAGGCCCAGGTCGGCACCTCCGAGAACGCCTACGGCGGCGGCACCAAGTTCCAGAAGTGGTACGCCGACTCCCAGCGCGCGGCGGAGACCATCGCCCGCGACGGCGGCACCCGCGCCATGTACCTGAACGCCCCCTGGTGCTCGATCTTCGTCTCCTGGGTCGGCGAGCACACCGGCGCCCGCCCGCAGGTCGGCTGGGACGCCTGGACCGTGGCCCACGCCAAGTGGTTCGCCGCCAACGACCGCTGGGGCGCCGAGGCCAGGCCCGGCGCGGTGGTCTTCTTCTCCTGGGGCGGCAGCAAGAGCCTGGACGCCATCCAGCACGTCGGCTTCGTCGTCAAGGACAACCAGGACGGCACGATCTCCACGATCGAGGGCAACACCGGCAACGGCAAGGTCGAGGAGCGCGTCCGTCCGAAGTCGCAGGTCGTCGGCTACGGATACCCGCAGTACGCGAGCTGACCTTCCCCCGCTCCGAGCGCGCGTCCCCGTACGAGGGACGCGCGCTCGCCGCGTCTCAGGGCCGGACCGCCAGCAGCGAGTACAGGATCGGCAGGTGCGAGTCCCCGAACGGGAACCGGTACCGGCCGTCCGCGCCCTCGGCCAGCAGGCCGCGCGGGTCCATGTCGGTCTCGACGTGCTCGCCCAGCTCGGCCACCGTGAACCCGGCCCGCGCCGCCGCCGTGACGATCTCGCCCACCGAGTGCGGGTACTCGACCGCCTCGTGGGCCTCGGTCACCACCGCGGCGTCGGCGTACGTCCCGGTCACCGTCTCCCGGTGGGCCTGGCCGCCGCCGTAGGGCCAGTCGGCCACCAGCGGGTCGAGCGAGGACACCGTCTCGTAGGCCGGATGCAGGTCGACCAGCACCAGCCGCCCGCCCGGCCGCAGCGCCATGGCCGCGCCGCGCATCCAGGCGTCCAGGTCGCCGATCCAGCACAACACGCCGTACGTGGCCACCGCCAGGTCGAAGCCGCCGGCCAGCGACTCCGGCAGCCGCTGCGTGTCGGCCTCGACGAACGTGGCCGCCAGCCCGGCCCTGGCCGCCAGGTCGCGGGCGCGCGCGACCGCCACCGGGGAGAAGTCGACGCCGGTCACCCGCGCTCCGAGCCGTGCCCAGCTCAGCGTGTCCAGGCCGAAATGGCATTGCAGGTGGAGCAGGTCCCGGCCGGCGACGTCGCCGGCCAGGCGGCGTTCAAGCGGGTAGAGGGTCTGCCGGCCGGCGAGGAAGGCGTCGACGTCGTAGAACCGGTCGGCGGAGGTGGAGCCGTGGACGCGGGCGCGCTCGTCCCAGAGGGCCCGGTTGGGGACGGGGGCGTCTTGTGCGGGTTGGTGCATGGGGCGAGGATGGCACATCGGCCACCCGGCCGCACGACCGGTACGGTGCCCTGGAAGCGGACGGTCCGCGCCCGCGTGTCGATCCGGCCGGCGCCCGTTCGACGCTTCGGCGAGGCCGGCTCCGCCCCGGGGCCGCGGACGGAAGGGACGGCAGGATGAAATTCATGATCGTCGGCAAGGCCAACGGGGAGACCGAGGCCGGGGCGCTGCCCAGCCAGGAGCTCGTCGACAACATGCACGCCTACAACGAGGCGCTGGCCAAGGCCGGGGTGCTGCTGGCCGCCGAGGGGCTCTACCCGAGCTCGCAGGGCGCGCAGATCGCCTACAGCGACGGCCGGGCCACGGTGATCGACGGCCCGTTCGCCGAGGCCAAGGAGCTGATCGCGGGGTTCTGGCTGATCCAGGTGAAGTCCAGGGAGGAGGCTCTGGAATGGGCCATGCGCGTGCCCGTCCCCGAGGGCTATGACGGGATCGGCCTGGACGTGTGGCGGGTGTACGACGCCTCCGACGCGCCCGACGCGGCCTCGTCCGACCCGGCGGAGGTCGAGCGGGAGAAGGCCATGCGCCGGCGTCTGGGCGGGCGGGAGAGCTGACCTCGGCTTGCGGACCCCGGACGGTGCTGGTGTCATGAGCCGGTGATGGCTTCCGACACCCACCGGGCGATCGAGGCGGTCTGGCGGATCGAGGCGCCCAGGCTCATCGCCGGCCTGGCCGGGCTGGTCCGCGACGTCGGCCTGGCCGAGGAGCTGGCCCAGGACGCGCTGGTCGCGGCCCTGGAGCAGTGGCCGGAATCCGGCGTGCCACGCAACCCGGGCGCCTGGCTGATGACGGTGTCCAAGCGCCGCGCCGTCGACCTGATCCGCAGGAACGAGCGGATGTCCCGCAACCTGGCCGAGCTGGGCCACCGGCTGGAGACCGCCGGGGAGCCGCCCGAGCCCGACGAGATCGAGGACGACCTGCTGCGGCTGGTCTTCACCGCCTGCCATCCGGCGCTGTCGATGGAGGCGCGGGTGGCCCTGACGCTGCGGGTGCTCGGCGGCCTGAGCACCGACGAGATCGCCCGCGCGTTCCTGGTGCCCGAACCGACCGCCGCCCAGCGGATCGTGCGGGCCAAGCGCACCCTGGCCGACCGGAAGGTCCCGTTCGAGGTGCCGCAGGGCGCCGAGCTGGCCGGACGCCTGTCGTCCGTGCTGGAGGTCATCTACCTGATCTTCAACGAGGGGTACTCGGCGACCGCGGGCGACGACTGGATGCGGCCCGGCCTGTGCGAGGACGCGCTGCGGCTGGGCCGGGTACTGGCCGGGCTGATGCCCGCCGAACCCGAGGTGCACGGGCTGGTCGCGCTCATGGAGATCCAGGCGTCCAGGGCGGCGGCCCGGGTGGGCCCGTCCGGGGAGCCGGTGCTGCTGCTGGAACAGGACCGCACCCGGTGGGACCGGCTGCTCATCGGCCGCGGGCTGGCGGCCCTGGCCCGAGCCGAGAGCCTGGCCGAGGAACGGGCCGCGAGCCTGGCCGCGGAGGGGGCCGCACGCCTGGGCGAGGAGCGGGCGGGCGTGGCGGGGGCGTACACGCTGCAGGCCGCGATCGCGGCCTGCCACGCCCGCGCGTTCGACCCCGGCGACACCGACTGGGTGCGCATCGCCGGCCTGTACGAGTCGCTGGCCCGGCTGGCCCGCTCCCCCGTCGTCGAGCTCAACCGCGCGGTGGCGCTGTCGATGGCCTACGGCCCGGCGGTGGGCCTCGACCTGCTCGACCAGATCGTGGACGAGCCGGCGCTCAAGGGTTACCACCTGCTGCCGAGCGTCCGCGGCGACCTGCTGTTCCGGCTGGGCCGGCGCGGCGAGGCGCGGGCCGAGTTCGAACGGGCGGCCTCGATGACCCGCAACTCCCGCGAGCGCGCCCTGCTCCACGAACGCGCCGCCGCCTGCTGAGCCCCGCATCAGGCTGAGGCCCGGACGTTGTGGCTACGCGCCTCGGCTGTCGATCATCATCGTGACCAGGCTGGACCTATGCTGAGCCAATGACCGACAACGGCGCCCCCACGAGAAGCTCGGGCGCTGAAGAGCCTGGCGTTGACGCGAAACTGCCCGCGACCGTGCGTATCGCCGGGGTTGTGTTGAGAAGGGTGGAGAGCCCTCCATCGCTGGCCTGCTGGACCGGTTACTTCCCGGAGCCGGCAGGCGCGGTCGAGACCGGGCTGAGTCTGGTGATCGAGCCGGCCGCCCCGCCAGAAGAGGCCACCCTCCATTTCGCTCACGACGTCGTGAGCCACTTCGATGTCTTCGTCGACCGAGCTTTGGAGTACTGCCGCACCCGACTCCGGGAATCGCACTTCGAACTCACGACTGAGGAACTGAGCTGGCTCGACCTTCCGGAGTTGCCGCTGGCAGGTCCCGAAGCAACCGTGTGGGCCGACCAAACCTGGGCAATCCGTTTCACGGAGAGCAGGCTCCGGCTGGCGGACCCCTACGGAATCCTCGTGACGTTCGACGGAAGGCAGCCTGTCGACGTCGAGGGCCTCGACGTCGAGCAATGAACCGCGCGACGCGCCATGGGGCGTGTGTTCACGGGTGGCGGCTGGGTCGGTTGTCCCAGCGGTGGGGTTGTCCAGGCCCGGCGGATCAGGCCGCGTAAGAACGCGTCGATGACCGTTGCGTGGTGTTCGTGGCAGCGGGCGAGGCGCTGGAAGGCGTTCTGCCAGGCATGGGTACGCTCCCCATGCCACCTGTCGCTTGCCTGGACCGGTGCCTTCTCGCCCTTGTGCGCGATCCGGCCGTCCAGGCCACGTTCGGCAAGCAGGGGGCGGGTCTTGTCGGAGTCGTAGCCGGCGTCCAGGTGCACGGTGATGTCGTCGGGCAGGGGCCGGAGGTCGTTCAGCAGGTCCAGTGGTGCGGATCGTCGTGGCCGAGCACGTCGCATTCCATGATCGCCAGGACTCGTACCCGCTCTGCCACCAGTCTCCCCAACCGCCCCTCTCCGCGCAGCCACTGAGCCGGACGCCGCCGACGCCGCGCCGGACGCCGCGGGCGGGCCCCGAGTCAACTCGTTGGAACGCTCCAGAAGATCGTCACGCTCCGTGACAGCCGCACCTGACCGGGAGCAAGCCCGGAGGGTCCGGGCGACATGCCCTTGATGCGGCACGAAAGATGTCTCTTGAGGTGGGAGCGCTCCCAAACAGCCCTTCACACCCTTCATCCCCTTAAATCCTGATTCTGGGTGGCAAAACGCACGATTGGTAACGGTTCCGTTTCGGCGGATTGACGGACACAGCCGGTAAGTGCACCCTTTGTGGGAGCGCTCCCAAACACTCCCACCGCGGCGGAGCGCGTGCCGCGGTGCACCTCCCATCAGTCACCCGAGAAGGGGTCTCCCATGATGATCAGCAAGCGTCGCGGCCTGGCCGCGGCCTCAGCCCTGGCCGCGGCGGCGCTGACCGTCGCGTCGTGCGGCAGCGGCGACACGCCGGCCGCCGGCAACAGCCCCGCCTCCTCCGCGGCGGCGGCCGAGCCCGTCACCATCCGGGTGCAGACCTTCGGCGGCGGCTCCAACTTCGGCTACAAGAACGCCATCGAGAAGTGGAACGCCGAGCACAAGGACATCCAGATCAAGGAAGAGCACCTGACCGACCAGTTCGAGCAGCAGTACTGGCCCCAGATGATCCAGTGGCTGCAGTCCGGCAACGGCGCGGGCGACGTCGTCGGCATCGACGAGGGCGGCATGGGCCTGGCCAAGGCGCACCCCGAGTGGTGGGCCGACCTGAAGGAGTACGGCCTTGAGGGCCGCAAGGCCGACTACCCCGCCTGGAAGTGGGAGAACGGCGTGACGGCCGACGGCAAGATCTTCGGCCTCGGCACCGACATCGGCGGCATGAGCCTGTGCTACCGCACGGACCTGTTCAAGAAGGCCGGGCTGCCCACGGACCGCGAGAAGGTCGCCGCCCTGTGGCCGACGTGGGACGACTTCATGAAGGTCGGCCAGCAGTTCCAGGCGAAGGTGAAGGACACCAAGTTCACCGACGGCACCAACACGCTCTACAACGTGGTGCTGTACCAGGAGGCGGCCAAGAACGGCAACGTCGCCTACTTCGACAAGGACAACAACCTCATCGTCGACAAGAACCCGGCGGTGAAGGCGGGCTTCGACTTCGCCTCCAAGCTCAGCCAGTCCGGCCTGACGGCCAAGCTGCGCAACTTCACCGACGAGTGGGCGGCGGGCACCCAGAAGGGCGCCTTCGCCACGGTCGGCTGCCCGTCCTGGATGCTCGGCGTGGTCTCGGGCAACGCCGGCGACGGCATGAAGGGCAAGTGGGACGTCGCCTCGGTGCCCGGCGGCGGCGGCAACTGGGGCGGCTCGTGGGTGGCCGTGCCCAAGCAGTCCAAGCACCCGAAGGAGGCCGCGCAGGTCGCCGACTACCTGACCAGCGCGCAGACCGAGGCGAGCATCTTCACCGACTTCGGCAACATGCCGAGCAACAGCAAGGCCCAGGCCGACGCCGCCGTGCAGGGCGCGAAGAACGAGTTCTTCAGCGACGCCCCGATCGGTGAGATCTTCGCCAAGTCCGCGGAGAGCCTGCAGCCGGTGTTCCTCGGGGTGAAGCACGCGCAGGTCAAGAACGCGGTCGAGTCGGTCATCCAGGGCATGGACGACGGCTCGGTGGCCTACGACAAGGCCTGGCAGCAGCTGGTCGACGACGCGGTGAAGGCCGCGGGCTGATCTTCCCCCGCCCGGCCCGCCGCCGGCGGGCCGGGCTTGCCGCTGAAAGGTCTGTTATGAGCCTCGACACCCTTCCGCGGGCGGCGCGGAACCACCATCGCCGCGATCGCCCGCCCGGCCGCCTCTGGCGTTCTCGACTCGACGTCAAGGCCATGCCGTACGCCCTGGTGTCCCCGTACTTCCTGCTGTTCGCCGCCTTCGGGCTGTTCCCGCTGGCCTTCACGCTCTACTACTCGCTCTACGACTACGACCTGGCCGGCGACACCAAGTGGGCCGGGCTGGGCAACTACGCCGCGCTGCTGGCCGACGAGGACTTCTGGAACGCCGTCACCAACACCGTCGGCATCTTCCTGCTGGCCACGATCCCGCAGATGCTGATGGCGCTGTTCCTGGCCAACGCGCTGAACAAGAAGCTGCGCTGGCGGCTGCCGATCCGCATGAGCGTGCTGCTGCCGCTGGTCACCTCGGTGGTCGCGGTCGCCGTGGTGTTCACCCAGCTGTTCGCGCGCGACTGGGGCCTGGTCAACTGGGTCCTGGGCTGGTTCGGCGGGGACAAGATCAACTGGCGGGCCGAGCGCTTCCCGTCCTGGCTGGCCATCGCCGCGATGGTCGACTGGCGCTGGACGGGCTACAACGCCATCATCTTCCTGGCCGGCATGCAGACGATCCCCAAGGACCTGTACGAGGCCGCCGCCATCGACGGCGCGTCCCGGCGGCGCCAGTTCTGGCAGATCACGCTGCCGATGCTGCGCCCGACCATGATCTTCGTGGTGCTCAACTCCACGATCGGCGGCCTGACGCTGTTCTCCGAGCCGACCACCTTCTACAACGGCAACGTGGACGGCGGCTCGCAGGGCCAGTTCCAGACGGTGGCGATGTTCGTCGTCAAGCAGGGCTTCCGCGAGTTCGACTACGGCTACGCCGCGGCGGCCGCCTGGCTGCTGTTCCTGCTGATCCTCATCGGCGCGGCCGTCAACTTCCTGTTCGTCCGGCGGATCGGAGGCGCCAAGTGACCGGCTGGAAACCGACCGTCATGACGCGGGTCATGCTCGGGGTGGCGATCTTCCTGTCGGCGTTCCCGCTGTACTGGATGCTCGTCATCGCCTCGCGCACGAACTCCGACGCCGTGTCGGTGCCGCCGAAGTTCCTGCCCGGCGGCAACCTCGGCGAGAACATCGTCGCGGTGCTGGAGAACGAGGACGCGCACTTCCTGCTCGGCCTGACCAACTCCTTCTTCAGCGCGGCGATCGTCACCGTGTCCGTGGTGATCATCTCCACCCTGGCCGGGTTCGCCTTCGCCAGCCTTCAGTTCAAGGGCCGCAACATCCTGCTGCTGCTCGTGCTGCTGACGATGGCGGTGCCGCTGCAGCAGATGGGCGTGGTCCCGCTCTACCGCATGATGGTGAGCCTGGAGTGGACCGGCACCCTGAAGGCCATCATCCTGCCCTACCTGCTCAACGGGTTCGGCGTGTTCCTGATGACCCAGTACACGCGCCAGGCCGTGCCGAACGAACTGGTCGAGGCGGCCAGGGTGGACGGCGCGGCGACGCTGCGGATCTGGTGGAACGTCGTGCTGCCGGCCGTGCGTCCGGGCATGGCGGTGCTCGGCATCAACACCTTCATGCTCATGTGGAACGACTACATGTGGCCGCTGATCGTGCTGACGCCGGACAACCCGACCGTGCAGATCGCCATCAACTCGCTCAACGCGCGCTACTCGACCAGCTACTCGCTGATCTTCGCGGGTACCGCGCTGTCCATCATTCCGCTCATCGCGGTATTCGTCGCATTCGGCCGCCAGATCGTCGGCGGACTCATGGAAGGTGCGGTCAAGGCGTGACGACACAAGAGGAACAGATTCGTCCCGGGCTGCGCTTCCCTCCCGGTTTCGCGTTCGGCGCGGCCACCTCGGCGTACCAGATCGAGGGCGCGGTCACCGAGGACGGACGCGGCCCGTCCATCTGGGACACCTTCACCAAGACCCCGGGGCGGGTGCTCAACGGGCACCACGGGGACGTGGCCATGGACCATTACCACCGCTACCGCCAGGACGTCGCCATCATGGCGGACCTGGGCCTGACGGCCTACCGCTTCTCGGTGTCCTGGCCGCGGATCCAGCCGACCGGCTCGGGCGCGGTCAACCAGAAGGGCCTGGACTTCTACAAGCGGCTCACGGACGAGCTCCAGAACAACGGCATCGACCCGTGGCTGACCCTCTACCACTGGGACCTGCCGCAGGAGCTGGAGGACAAGGGCGGCTGGCCCAACCGCGACACGGCCTACCGCTTCGCCGAGTACGCCGCGATCGTGCACGAGGCGCTGAAGGACCACGTCCACACCTTCAGCACGGTCAACGAGCCGTGGTGCGCCGCGTTCCTCGGCTACGCCTCGGGCGAGCACGCCCCGGGCCGGCGTGAGCCGCGCAACGCGATCAGGGGCGCGCATCACCTCAACCTCGCCCACGGCCTGGCCGTCCAGGCGATGGACGCGCGCCGCGCCGGCGGCTGCGTCAACCTGTACGCGATCTCCCCCGAGACCGGCAGCGAGGCCGACCTGGACGCGGCCCGCCGCATCGACGGCCTGCAGAACCGGTTCTTCCTGGACGCGCTGCTGACCGGCCGCTACCCCGAGGACGTCCTGAACGACATCCCGATCGACGACGACCTCGTGCGGCCGGGCGACATGAAGACCATCAACGCGCCGATCGACGTGCTGCTGGTCAACTACTACAGCCGCTTCACGGTCTCCGGCGCGCCCGGCGGCAGGGCGTCGGCGGCGGCGGCCCCCACGGACACGGCCTCGCCGTGGGTGGGCAGCGAGCACGTCTCGTTCGTCAACGGCGGCCGGCCGGTCACCGCGATGGGCTGGGAGATCGACGAGGACGGCCTGGTGGAGGTGCTCACCCGGGTGGCGCGGGACTACCCGCCGATCCCGATGGTGGTCTCCGAGAACGGCGCCGCCTTCGACGACGTGCTGGCCGACGGCCGCATCCACGACGCGCAGCGGCAGGCGTACGTGGAGGCGCACCTCGGCGCGTGCCGGCAGGCGATCGACGCGGGCGTGCCCCTGCAGGGCTATTTCGCCTGGTCGCTGATGGACAACTTCGAATGGGCCTGGGGCTACGGCAAGCGTTTCGGCCTGGTCCACGTCGACTTCGACACCCAGGAGCGGCTGCTGAAGGACAGCGCGCACTGGTACTCGGAGATCATCCGGCAGAATAGGCGACATGAACCGACCGACTCTTGAGGCAGTCGCGGCTCGGGCCGGTGTGGGCCGGGGCACGGTGTCGAGAGTCATCAACGGCTCGCCGAACGTCAGCGCCAAGGCCCGCGAGGCCGTCGAGCTGGCCATCCGCGAGCTGGGCTACGTGCCCAACAGGGCGGCGCGTGCCCTCGTCACGCGCCGCACGGACACGGTCGCCCTGGTGGTGTCGGAGTCCCAGTTCCGGGTCTTCGACGAGCCGTACTTCGCCGGCACCATCCGCGGCATCGGCTCGGCGCTGGCCGAGACCGGGCTGCAGCTGATCCTGGCGATGGCGCGCTCCCCCGAGGAGCACGAGCGGCTGGAGACCTACCTGACGGGGCAGCACGTCGACGGCGTGCTGCTGCTGTCGCTGCACGGCGCCGACCCGCTGCCGGGCAGGCTGGAGGAGATGGGCGTGCCGACCGTGCTCGGCGGCAGGCCCGTCGGCCTCGACCCCTACAGCTTCGTGGACATGGACAACCGGGCGGGGGCCCGGCAGGCGGTCAAACACCTGCTGGGCCTCGGCCGGGGCGCGATCGCCACGATCGCCGGCTCCCAGGACATGGGCGTGGGCGTCGACCGTCTGGCCGGCTACCGCGACGCGCTGCTGCCCTCGGGGCTGCCGGAGATCGTGGCCTTCGGCGACTTCTCCGAGGAGAGCGGCGCCACCGCCATGCAGGAGCTGCTGGAGAGCCATCCCGATCTCGACGCCGTCTTCGCCGCCTCCGACCCGATGGCCCTGGGCGCGATGCGCGTGCTCAAGGCCGCGGGCAAGGCGATCCCGGGCGACGTCGCCGTGATCGGCTTCGACGACTCCAAGGCCGCGCTGCACGCCGATCCGCCGCTGACCACCGTCCACCAGCCCACGGAGGCCATGGGCCGCCAGATGGCCCAGCTCCTCGTGGCCCGTATCAACGGCGAGGAGCTGCGCCAGCCCGTGGTGATCCTCGACACGCACCTGGTTCGCCGAGAGTCTGCCTGACCAGGCGTTATCCTGGCCCGGCTCGCTCGCACGCCCGACGAAAGGACCTTCTCCCGTGCCCCAGCTCGAAGGCGGCGGCTACACCGCGCAGCTCAGCCCGCGCGGCGCCGCGCTCAGAACGCTCCGGCACGGCGGGCGCGACCTGGTGACGACCTGGCCCGAGCAGGGCCCGGTCCCCTACTTCGCGGGCACCGTCCTGGCCCCCTGGCCCAACCGGGTGGGCGGCGCCCGCTACACCTTCCAGGGCCGCTCGCACCGGCTTGAGGTGACCGAGCCCGACCGCGGTCACGCGCTGCACGGCCTGGTCGCCGTCGTCGACTGGAAGGTGGCCGAGGCCGGGGCCGATCGGGCGCGCCTGACGTACGAGCTGGCCGGGGCGCCCGGTTACCCGTTCACGCTGGCGCTGTCGGCCGAGCACCGGCTCGACGCGGGCGGCCTGACCACGACGGTCACGGCCCGCAACACCGGCGAGGCCGACGCCCCCTACGGCTGCGGGCCCCACCCGTGGCTGCTGGGCGAGGAGCTGGAGCTGCCCGCCGCCCGCTGCCTGACGACCGACGACCGGCTGCTGCCGGCCGGCCTGACCGACGTCGCGGGCACCCCGTACGACTTCAGGAAGCCGCGCCCGGTCGGCGACACCGTGATCGACCACGCCTTCACCGGGCTCGACCGCGGCGAGGTTCGGGTCGGCGGGGTGCGGCTCGCCTGGGACCCGGCGGTGCTGCCCTGGGTGCAGGTCTGCACGAGCCGGCAGCTCGGCTACGAGGGCGTCGCGGTCGAGCCGATGACCTGCCCGCCCGACGCCTTCAACTCCGGCACCGACCTGGTCGTGCTGCGGCCGGGCGACGAACACGTGGCGAGCTGGACGATCAGCGTCGCCTGAACCCGGAAGGGGCCTCGCGTGGACAGCAGGACCAAGCGCCGCTTATCGCCCGCCGAGCTCGACGCGCTGGCCAGACGGGCCGTGGGGGCCGGTGTCTTCACGGCCGTCGAGCTGACCGACGGCTACGCCAACGCCGTGTGGCGGCTGACCCTGGAGGACGGCCGCGAGGTGGTGCTCAAGCTCTCCCCCTCGCCCGACCTCGACCAGCTCAGCTACGAGCGCAACCTGCTGCGCATGGAGGCCGCCGCCTACGAGCTGGCCGCCGCGGCGGGCGTGCCGATGGCCGAGCTGCTGGTGGCCGGGTTCGACGACCCGGTGCTCGGCGGCGACTACCTGATGCTGACCGCGCTCGACGGCGTCTCCTGGAACGACGTCAAGCCCGAGGGCGAGCAGGCGCTGCGCCGGGAGCTCGGCCGCCACCTGGCCGCCTTCAACGCGGTGACCGGCGAGGTGTTCGGCTACCCGCACGCCGGGATCGTCGGCTCGACCTGGCGGGAGGCGTTCCTGGCCATGGCGGGCGCGCTGCTGGCCGACACCGAGCGCTACCCGGCGCCGCTGCCCCGCCCGGCCGCCGAGATCATGGCGGTCTTCGAGCGGGCCGCGCCGGTGCTGGACGAGGTGACCACGCCGTGCCTGGTGCACTTCGACGTGTGGGCCGGGAACGTGTTCCTCGACCTGACCGGCGAGCCGCGCATCCAGGCGATCATCGACCACGAGCGGGCGTTCTGGGGCGACCCGATCGCCGAGTTCGTCACCCCGACGATCTTCGACGAGCTGCGCGAGGACGACCCGCTGCTGGCCGGCTACCGCGAGGTGACGCCGCTGGAGCTGACCTCCTCGGCCCGCGTCCGACTGGACCTGTACCGCGCCTACCTCTACCTGATCCTGCTGGTGGAGAACGGACCCCGGCAGTACCCGGAGTCCGAGTACGCCAGGGTCCGCGATCTGGCCGTCAGCTCACTGACGGACGTCCTGGACCGCCTCGTACGGCTTCCCCTTGACGCCCGCTGACAGCTTGCCGCACTGACCGCCGCCCGCGCCGTTCACCTGGTTCGGCACGCCGAGGTCGGCCGGCCCGGGGGTGTTGCCGGTGCAGGCGAGCGCGCCCTTGACCGTGGCGCCCGACAGGATCGGCGCGGTGTTGCCGGTGAGCACGGCCGCGCCGCGCAGCTCGGCGCCCACGACCGTGAGCCGGCCCGCGCCGGTGACGCTGAGCGCGCCGTCCACGCGCGTCCTGATCAGGTGCACGGCGGCGGGCCCGGCGGCGGTGAGCGTGCCGCTGATCCGGCCTCCGTCGGTCACCAGCGAGGCGCCGGCCTTGACCGTGACCGGGCCGGTGACCTGGGCGTCCTTCAGGCAGGTGACGCCGTCGGCCACGGTGAGCGGGCCCCGGTGCGCGCCGGTGACCGTGCGGTCGCAGGCGGGCGGCGGGGCGATGGTGGTGACGGTGAAGCTCTTGGCCTGCCCGTAGTTGCCGGCGGCGTCGATCGAGCGGTACTCGACGGTGTGCCGGCCGCGCGGCAGCTTGCCGTAGACCAGGGAGTCGATGACGGTGCCCTGCTCGGTGAACGTCCAGGGCAGCTCGGAGGAGGTGGGCCAGCCGAAGTAGTTGAACCAGCCGTCGCCGTCCACCCGGGACTCCGAGACCACGTAGCCGTCGCGGTCGTCGTCGCCGGTGAGCTTCATCGTGAACGGGCCGTTGTAGACGTAGGTGTCGCCGGAGCGGGCGAGCGGCTCGGACAGCTCGTACCCGGTGGTGGGCGCGGCGGCGTCGACCTGCCAGGTCAGCGTGGTGGCGCCGAGGGTGGCGGTGAGGGTGTGGGCGCCGGGCGCCAGGTCTGCCGCGCCCAGGTCGAACTCGGTGCCGGTGCCCGCCGGCCGGCCGTCCAGCGCCCAGGCGACGGCGGGGACGGACGCCGCCGGGTGGGTGGTCTCGACGTACACGACGGCCTCGCGTCCGGCCGGGCGGTCCGTCGGCGTGGACGACACGACGGCGGCCTGGACGCCGTCGGGCGGCGTGGTGAGCGTGGTGTCCACGGTCCAGGTGCGGGTCCGGCTCATGGCGGTCCGGATCGCCGGGTCCCGGACGAACTCCGTGGGGTCGGCGACCGTGGCCGTGACCGTGTGCGTGCCCGCGGCCAGGCCCAGCGTGCGCAGGTCGAGGACGTCGGCGTCGCCGGGCAGGTTCTTGCCGTCCACGGCCCAGGTGGTGGTCAGCGAGTGCCCGGCCGGGCGCATCGGCTCGACCCAGAGCACCCGGTCGGCCCCGACGGGCGCGGCGGTGGGCGTGGAGTCCTGGATCAGCGTGGTCTTGGCGGTGATGCGCTGGGTCATGACCTCGCGGCTGACCTGGTCGAAGTAGTAGCCGAGGGTCTTCATCATGGAGTGCCTGCTCGGCCGCCACACGCCGCTGGTGTAGTACAGGCCGCCCTCGTAGCGGGCGATCGGGCCGCCGGACTCGCTGTCCTCGCCCAGCCACCGCCACCACTTGCGGCGCTGGTCGAGCATCTGCTGCTCGGTCAGCAGGCTGTGGTGCGCGCTGGAGGGCTCGGAGCCGCCGTAGGTCCCGCCGGGGACGCCGCGCTGGTAGTAGTCGTACTCGTCCTGCAGGCCGCCCAGGGAGTGGCCGAGCTCGTGCGGGCTGATCAGGGCGGACATGGAGTTGCTGCCCGAGGCGGTGGCGTAGCTGCCGCCCGCGCCGCCGTAGGTGCCGCTGTTGGCCAGGGCGAGGATCTGCCGGTTGCCCGACGTCGTCCCGGTGACCAGGTTCGCGAACCGGGTGGCGGCGGAGTTGTCCATGGTGATCAGTCGCTGCACGCTGCCGGGGTTGCAGCCGCCCCAGAAGCCCATGCTCAGCGGGGTGGTACGGCGGGGCGCGTCCAGGCCGGGGTCGCAGCTCACGCCGGACTCGCCCGAGACGATGTCGATCCGGTAGACGTTGATGTAGTCGCGGTAGGTCTTGAACGGCTCGATCGACCACATCACGTTGAGGTGCCGGTCCACGTCGGCCCGGAACTTCGCCTGCTCGGCCTCGGTGTAGCCGTCGCCCATGACGATCAGGTTGAACCGCTTGGCCGGGGCGCCGGTGACCTGGACCGGCACGACCGTGGCCGCGCCGGGCCCGTCGGCGGCCGCCGACGCATGGGCGGATGGGACATATAGGACGGCGGCGGCCAGTACCAGGGCCGCGAATCTACGCATGTCATGCACTATCGGCCCGATAGATCCGGCAGTCTCATCCCATAAGGGCATAACTCCGGAGTGATAGCTTCTGCGGGATGCAGCTCGAACTGAGACATCTCAGGACGCTGCGCGCCATCGCCGACCACGGCAGTGTGACCAGGGCCGCGGCGGCGCTCGGCGTCTCCCAGCCCGCGCTCACCGCCCAGCTCGGCCGGATCGAGCGCCTGCTCGGCGGGGCGGTCTTCACCCGCGACCACCGCGGCGTGGCGGCCACCGCGTTCGGGGAGTTCGTGCTGGCCAGGGCGCGGGTGGTGCTCGCCGGGGTGGACGACCTGCTGGCGGCGGGGCCGTACGAGCTGGCCGGGCAGGCGATCCGGGTGGGCGGCTTCGAGAACCCCGTCGTCGTGCCCCTCGTCGCGAACCTGGCGGGCGCGCTGCCCGAGGCCCGGATCACGCTGCAGACCGAGCACTACGTCCGGGTGCTGGTGGACATGGTGGCCAACGGACGGCTCGACGTGGCGCTGGTGGCCGACTACCCCGACCACGAGCTGCGGCTCGGCCCGGCCATGGGGATGGGCGTGGTGGCGGTCGAGCCGGTGTTCGTGGCGCTGCCCGCCGCCCATCCGCTGGCCGGGCGTACCGAGGTGGAGCTGGCCGAGCTGGCGGGCGAGCCGTGGGTGCTGCCGCCGCCCGACGGGATGGGCTGGCCGGAGCACCTGCTGGAGGCGTGCCGGCGGGCCGGGTTCACGCCACGCGGGCGGTACCAGCTCGTGGAGGCCGGGGTGCGGCGGGAGCTGATCGCGGCCGGGCACGCGGTGTCGGCCTGCCAGGCGCTCTACGACCCGGGCGAGCGGGTGTCGGTGCTGCCGCTGCGCGGGAACCCGCTGTGGATGCGTCAGGTGCTCATCTGGCGGTCGTCGTTCGCCGCGCACGCGCCGGCGCTGCTGGACAGCGCCCGGGCGGCCCATGCCGCCGTGGCGGCCCGCAGCCCGGTCTACACCGCCTGGACCGCCCGCTACGGCCGCCCGCCCCTCCCCTCCTGACCCCACCCCCTCCCACCGCCCCTCCGGCACGCCGAGGGGCGCGGGGGGTTGCTCATTTCCGGGGACGTGGCACAATCTCATTGGGTGATGAATTATGACTTGTGTGATAGCCGGAGGCGGTCCCGCCGGGGCCGTGCTCGGACTGCTGCTGGCCAGGGCCGGCGTCGAGGTCACGCTGCTGGAGAAGCACGCCGACTTCCTGCGTGACTTCCGCGGCGACACGATCCACCCCTCCACCCTGCGCGTGCTGGCCGAGCTCGGCCTGGCGGAGGACTTCCTGAAGCTGCCCCACCGCAAGGCCCACGAGCTGCGGCTGGTGACCGACACCGGCGACATCAGGCTCGCCAGCCTGCGCGGCCTGCCGGGCGGCTACGACTACATCGCGTTCGTGCCCCAGTGGGACTTCCTCAAGCTGGTCACCACGGCCGCGAGCGCGTACCCGAACTTCCGGCTGCTGATGAACGCCGAGGCCCACGACCTGATCCGCGAGGGCGGGGCCGTGCGCGGGGTGCGTTACCGCGACCCGTCCGGCGAGCACGAGCTGCGGGCCACGCTGACCGTGGCGGCCGACGGGCGGCACTCGGCGCTGCGCGCCCGCGCCGGCCTGGTCCCCCAGGACCTGCACGCGCCGATGGACGTGGTCTGGTTCCGCCTGCCCCGGCACGACGACGACCCCGACGACACGTTCCTGCGCATCTCCAGCGGCCACATGATGGTCGCCATCAACCGGGAGACCTACTGGCAGCTCGCCTACCTGATCCCCAAGGGCGGCTTCGGGCGGCTGACCGGGCAGGGCGTCGACGCCCTCAGGCGGCCGGTGGCCACGCTGCTGCCGTACCTGGCCGACCGGGTCGGGCAGATCGAGGGCTTCGACGACGTCAGCGTGCTCACGGTCGCGCTCAACCGGCTGCGCCGCTGGCACCGCCCGGGGTTCCTGTGCATCGGGGACGCCGCGCACGCCATGTCGCCGGTGTTCGGGGTGGGCATCAACCTGGCCGTCCAGGACGCGGTGGCCGCCGCCAACCTGCTGGCCGCGCCGCTCGCCGCGGGCCTGCCGATCCCGGAGTCCGTCCTGCACCGGCTGCAGCGGCGGCGCATGCTGCCCACGCGGGTCACCCAGGCGGCCCAGCGCCTGGTGCAGAACCAGGTGATCACGCCGGCGCTGGGGCGGCGGTTCGACGCGTCCAGGATGCCGCGTGACCTCACCAGAATTCCGCTGTTCAACCGGCTGCCGCGGCGTTTCATCGGCCTCGGGGTGCTGCCTGAGCATGTGAAGTCTCCCGAAAGCTGATAAATGCATTCTCACAACGTGGACAAGAGGGTCGGTGGGGCCGGGTCAGTGGAATACCCTCGTATCTCGTGAGCAGCAATCTCGTGGATCTCGATTCCTGGCGAGCCCTTCCCGCGGCCCAGCAGCCCGACTGGCCCGATCGCGGTGAGCTCGACAAGGTCGTCGCCGAGCTCGGCGGCCTGCCCCCGCTCGTCTTCGCCGGCGAGTGCGACCAGCTCAAGAGGCAGCTGGCGGCCGTCTCGCGCGGAGAGGCGTTCGTCCTGCAGGGCGGCGACTGCGCCGAGACCTTCTCCGGCGCGACCGCCGACAACGTGCGCAACAAGCTCAAGACGTTGCTGCAGATGGCGATCGTGCTGACCTACGCGGCGAAGGTGCCGGTCGTGAAGATCGGCCGGGTGGCGGGCCAGTTCGCCAAGCCGCGGTCGAAGGGCACCGAGATCCGCGACGGCGTGGAGCTGCCGGCCTACCGGGGCGACATGGTCAACGGGTTCGAGTTCACCCCCGAGTCGCGCGAGCCCGACCCGTGGCGGCTGCTCAAGGCGTACCACTCCTCGGCGGTGACGCTCAACCTGGCGCGCGCCTTCACCAAGGGCGGCTACGCCGACCTGCGCCAGGTGCACGCCTGGAACCAGGACTTCGTGGCCGAGTCGCCCGCCGGGCGCCGCTACGAGCAGCTGGCCCGCGAGATCGACCAGGCGCTGGCCTTCATGCGGGCCTGCGGGGCCGAGCCCGAGGAGTTCCACACGGTCGAGTTCTACTCCTCCCACGAGGCGCTCATCCTCGACTACGACCGGGCGCTCACCCGCATCGACTCGCGCACCGGCCTGCCCTACGACGTCTCGGCGCACATGGTCTGGATCGGCGAGCGCACCCGCCAGCTCGACGGCGCGCACGTCGACTTCTTCGCCGGCATCCGCAACCCGATCGGCGTCAAGCTCGGGCCGACGACCTCGCCGGAGGAGGCGCTCGCGCTGATCGAGAAGCTCAACCCGGACAACGAGCCCGGCCGGCTCACGTTCATCACCCGGATGGGCGCGTCCAAGATCCGCGAGCACCTGCCCACCCTGGTCAAGGAGGTCACGGCCGCCGGCGCCCAGGTGGCCTGGATCTGCGACCCGATGCACGGCAACACCTTCGAGGCGCCGAGCGGGCACAAGACGCGCCACTTCGACGACGTGCTCGACGAGGTGGCCGGGTTCTTCGAGGTCCACCGCGCGCTCGGCACCCACCCGGGCGGCATCCACATCGAGTTCACCGGCGACGACGTCACCGAGTGCGTGGGCGGCGGCCACGAGATCGTCGAGGGCGACCTCGGCACCCGCTACGAGACGGCCTGCGACCCGCGGCTCAACCGCGGCCAGTCCCTCGACCTCGCCTTCCGCGTGGCCGAGCTCTACCGGGGCTGAGCTCTACCAGGGCTGGGCTCTACCAGGGCTGAGCTCTACCAGGGCTGAGCTCTACCAGGCTGGGCGCTACCAGGGCTGGGCCGTGCCGCTGAGGGCGGGGGCCGCCCTGGGTGAGCCGGTTCCGCGCGGCGCGGGTTCGTGACGCGCGCCGCGCGGACAACCGAACCGAATTCCAGTGCGGGCGGGGTCGGCGAGGCTATGATCACCCGAAGGACCGAAATTTCGGGAGAAATCGTGGACAGTGCCCCCGAGGGGGTCGACCCCAACGTCCCCAACGTCGCGCGGATGTACGACTACTACCTCGACGGCAAGGACAACTTCGCGGCCGACCGCGCCGCGGCGGAGCAGATCCTCAAGGTGTTCCCCAACACCAAGGAGGCCGCCCGCGCCAACCGGGCGTTCCTGCAGCGGGCCGTCCGGCATCTGGTGGACTCGGGCGTACGGCAGATCGTCGACCTGGGCGCCGGGCTGCCGACCCAGGGCAACACGCACGAGATCGCGCCCGAGGCCCGCGTGGTCTACGTCGACTACGACTCGGTGGTGTGCGTCCACGGCCGGGCGCTGCTGGCCCGTACGGACAACGTCGACATCCTGCAGGCCGACATCCGCGAGGTGGACGCCCTGCTGGACAAGCTGGGCGCGCTGATCGACTTCGACCAGCCGGTGGCCTTCCTCATGCTGGCGATCCTGCACTTCATCCCCGACGAGCAGGCCCACCCCATCGTGGCCCGGCTGCGCGAGGTCAGCGCCCCCGGCAGCCACCTGGTGATCAGCCACGCCATCGACGCCAGGCCCGACACCACCCCGCAGGCGCTGGAGGTCTACAACCAGGCCACGGCCGCGCTGAGCCTGCGGACCGACAAGGAGATCCTGACCTTCTTCGAGGGCTACGAGCTGGCCGACCCCGGCCTGGTCTTCCCCCAGGACTGGCGTCCCACCGAGCCGCCCGCCCTGACGAACGGCACCGACGTCGGCTACGTCGGCGTCGCCCGCAAGCCCTGACGGACGGCCGGATCGCGGCCCCCGGTCCGGGCCGCGGTCAGGGGCCCGGTCAGGGGCCCGGTCAGGGGCCCGGTCAGGGGCCCGGTCAGGGGCCCGGTCAGGGGCCCGGTCAGGGCAGGGCCGCCAGGAGGTGTCGCACCCGGGCCGTCGGCGGCCCGGCCGGCACGGCGAGGTACGTGCGCACCTCGGGCTCGTCCAGGCCGGCGTAGGCCACGCCGCGGATCGGCGGCAGCTCGTCGAAGACCGGGTAGAACAGCGTCCACGACGGCGGGCCCGAGGCCAGGTCGATGAGCGTGTCGTGCAGGCCGGTGAAGGCCGGGCCGCGCGGCGGGTCCACGCCCGCCCGCGCCAGGGCCCCGGTGACCAGGTCGTGGAAGGGCGGGTTGCGCTCGCGGGGGGCGAGCCGTACGGGCAGCTCGCCCAGCTGGGCGAGGCTGAGCGTGCCGGAGCCGGCCAGCGGATGGGCAGCGGGCAGCGCCACGACCAGCGGCTCGGTCCAGGCGGGGAAGAACTCCAGGCCGGGCGCGGCGTCCACCAGACGCACCAGCGCGGCGTCCAGGTCGCCGGAGCGCACCGCCGCCAGCCGCTCGGCCAGCCCCTGTTTGGCGAGCCGGACCCGCAGGCCGGGGTCGAGCCGGTCGAGCATCGGGTACAGGCGGGTGCCGGGCGCGGCGGACACGCCGAGCCGCAGGGTGGCCTCGGCCAGATGGCCGGTGACCGCCCGGCGGGCCCGTTCGGCCGCGGCGAGCACCTCGCGGGCCTCGGGCAGCAGCCGCTCCCCCGCCTCCGTCAGCCGCACGTGCCGGGTCGACCGGTCGAACAGGCGGGCGCCCAGCTC
This sequence comes from Nonomuraea sp. NPDC049655, assembly GCF_044465465.1. Taxonomy (NCBI): domain Bacteria; kingdom Bacillati; phylum Actinomycetota; class Actinomycetes; order Streptosporangiales; family Streptosporangiaceae; genus Nonomuraea; species Nonomuraea sp. NPDC049655. Next base: position 936,186 of record NZ_JBITLS010000001.1, on the reverse strand, counting down.
GCGTTCCAGCCTGCTCACCTGCTGGCTGACCGCGGGCTGCACGATGTGCAGCCGCTCGGCGGCCCGGCCGAAACCGCCCTCGTCGGCGACGGCGACGAAGTAGGCGAGCTGCCGCAGCTCCACTGTGTCTCCATTCATCATGATCTGTGATGACTGTCCAGGAGAACGTCTCCTGGTTCGCCCGCTCTTCCCGCGATGGACTGGCCGACATGAACGGGAGTGGATCGATCGGGATCAGGCTGGGCGCGCTCTTCGGCCCGGCCGTGTTCGGCGTCACGGCGGCCGGGGTCGCCCTGCCGGACGTCGCCGCCGCACTGGGGGCGCGTCCTGGCGCGGTGGTGTGGGTGCTGACCGCGCACGCGCTGGCGCTGGGCATCGGGACGGCGCTGTTCGGGCGTCTGTCGGACGCGTGGGGGGTGCGCCGCACCCTGCTGCTCGGCTCGGCGGTGCTGGCGCTCGGGGCGCTGGCCTGCCTGGTGGCGCCGTCGCTGGGCGCGCTCGTGGCGGCGCGGGCGGTGCTGGCGGCCGGGTCGGGCGCGCTGTCGGCGGTCGCGCTGAACCTGGCGGCGACGGCCGAGCCGGAGCGCCGTCAGGCGGTGCTGGCCTGGTTCGGCAGCGCCATGGCGGTGTTCTCGGCGGGCGCGACGCTGGCCGGCGGGCTGGTCACCCAGGCGTTGTCGTGGCGGCTCACGCTCGCGCTGCCCGCGCTGGCGCTGGTGGCGGTGCCGTTCTGCCTGCCGGTGGCGCGGCGGGCGGGGTCGGGCGGCCGGGTGGACGTCGTGGGCGCGGGGCTGCTGGCGGCGGGCGTGTCGGCGTTCCTCGTGCTCGTCCAGTCGGCCAACCTGGGGCTCACCTGGCCGGTCGCGGCGCTGGCCGGGGCGGTGGCGGTGCTCGCGGGGGCCGCGCTGGTCCGGCGCACCCGTACGGTCGCGGGCGGGTTCGTCCCGCGTGACCTGCCGGCCGACCGCGTCTTCCGCGGGGCCGCCCTCATCGGCGTCGGCGTGTACGGCGGCCTGTTCGCCACCATGTGGGCCGCCCCCCAACTCCTGGCCGGGGTGCACGGGTGGAGCGTGCCGGCGATCGGCGCCTGGCTGCTGCCGGGCGCGCTGGTGGGCGTGGTGCTGGCCAGGATCGCGGGCACCCGGTCGTGGCTGCTGCCCGCGGTGGCCGCGGCGTTCGCGCTCTGCCTGGTCGCGGCGGGGCTCGCCGGAGCGCTCACCGGCGGGCAGCACGGGCACGGCGGGCCGGCGGGATGGGCCGCGGTGCTGCTGGTGGTGGCCGCCTCGCTCGGGTTCCCGGCGTTCTCGCTGGCGCAGGTGGTGATCACGGCCCGGATGTCGGCGAGCTTCCCGGTGGAGCGGCGCGGCGGCGCGATGGGCCTGCTGAACCTGACGTTCTTCGTCGGCGGCGGGATCGGGCTGGGCGTGGCGGGCGCGTTGTCACGCCTGGCCGGGCTGCCCGGCACGCTCGTGGTGATCGCGCTGTTCCCGCTGGCCGCCGCCCTGGCGCGGGCCGGGCGACGCGAGGGCCCCGCCGTGCCGGCGGGGCCTGCCGGGGTCAGTTCTGCTCGGCGTTCTTCAGCTCCTCGCTGAGCTCGGCCCGGATCGCGTCCATGTCGAGGGCGCGGACCTGGCGGATCAGGTCCTCCAGGGCCGGGGCCGGGATCGCGCCGGCCTGGGCGAAGACCACGATGCCGTCGCGGATGGCCATCAGCGTGGGGATCGAGGTGATGTCGAAGCCCTGGGCGAGCGCCTGCTCGGCGTCGGTGTCGATCTTGCCGAAGGTGATGTCGTCGTGCTTGTCGGAGGCCGCCTCGAAGATCGGCCCGAACTTCTTGCACGGCGGGCACCACGTCGCCCAGAAGTCGAGCAGCACAATGCCCTTGTCGGCGATGTCGTTGAAGTTCTTCTCTGTTACTTCGATGGTCGCCACAAGTGGCTCCTCGCTCTTCGGTGAAATTGCAACCGTGTCAACCACGTACCCCCCACCAGCATTCCATGCCCTGAGGGCCCGCAACCCCGCTGCGGCGGGCGATCCGGAACGCCGGAAGGCGCGGCCCGCGGGCCGCGCCTTCCGCACGGGTCAGCGGCCGCCGGGCAGGGTCAGGCCGATCACCAGGGGGTCGTGGTCGGAGGAGCGGTAGGCGTCCGGCTGGTAGAGGCCGGGCGGGTTGAACTCGGTGTTGTAGTCGCGGATGCGCGGCTCGTCGGAGTTGATGTGCCAGATCGTGGTGCTGGTCACCCGCTTGAGCAGCTGCTTGCCGGCGAAGGCGTGGTCGAGCTCGCCGGCCAGGCCGTCGAACAGGTAGCTGTAGCGCTGCGCCTGCGGCACGAACCGCTTGGTGAGGCTGGTCAGGCCGCCGGCCTCCAGCGTGTCGATCGGGTCCTCCTCGCCGTAGGCGTTGAGGTCGCCGAGCACCAGCGGGTTGGGCAGGTCCTGGTCGCCGATGATGCCGAGCAGCGCCTGCGCCTGCTTGACGCGGGTGGGGTTCCAGCAGCTCTGGCCGTCGCCCTGGTCGGCGTCGGGGCCGTCGGCCGGGCAGCTGCCCTTGGACTTGAGGTGGTTGACGATCATGGTGAACGGCTGGCCGCCGCCCTTCCTGCGGAAGGTCTGGATCAGCGGCGGACGGCTGAAGACCGGGTCCTGGGAGGCTCTGGTCTCGCCGACCGGGGTGAGCTTGCCCGGCTTGTAGATCAGGCCGACCTGGATGAGGTCCGTGCCGGGGTAGGGGTGGCTGAGCGCCGCGTACGTGCCGGCGCCGACCTCGGCGTTGACGGCGTCCACGAGCGCCTGCAGCGCGGTCTGGCCGTTGTTCTCGACCTCCATCAGGGCGACCGCGTCGGCGTCCAGGCCCTTCAGCGCGGCCACCAGCTTGGCGAGCTGCCGCTGCTGCTCGCCGGCGTTGCTCGCGCCGCGCGAGCCGATGGTGGTGAACCAGTTGAGGGTGTTGAACGAGGCCACCTTCACGTTGCCCACCACCGGGAAGGGGCGCGGCGTGCGCGGGTTGGCGTCCAGGTAGGCGATGGGCTGGGTGGGCTGGAGGCGGTACTCGCCGAAGCCGTACCCGAGCACGCCGGTGACGCCGGCGGCCACGGTGCCCGCCCGCGTGACGGGCGGCAGCGTCGCCGGGTTCTCCCGGTTGGAGCCGTCGTCGATGAGCAGCGAGCGGCGCGTGTCGGCGGCGGGGTCCACGCCGGGCCGGTCGGTGGGCTGGTACAGCCGGCCGTGCGCCGACACCGTGACCTCGCCGAAGCGGCCCAGGTTGTAGTTGTCGTCCACGGTGAGCGGCTGCGGGAAGGTGAGCAGCATGTTCTCGACGGCCTCCAGGCCGTCCGCGGCCGGGGGCAGCGTGTACGGCTGCGCCGCCACGCTCCCGGTGCCGCAGACGTCCACGGCGGTGACCGGGGACAGCTCGGTCCAGCCGTTGAACTCGGTGGCCTTGCCGGTGACCAGGACGCGGTCGCCGGTCTTGACGTCCTTGACGGACTCGCGGGCGAAGACGAACAGGCCCTCGGAGGTCCTGGGGTCGGCGTCCGGCCGCGGGTCCTGGAGGAAGAAGCCGCTGAGCTGGTCGGTCCGCTGGAAGTCGCCGGTCACGATGCCTTCGACCCGTACGGTCTGGCCGGTCAGGGGGCCGGTGTCGCCGCTGCCCTGCACCTCGGCGACGCGGCGGTCGGCCGGGGTGTCACAGGGCGCCGCCGCCGTGTCGGCGATGGCCGGGGTGGCGGTCAGGGCGCCCGCCACGAGGGCAGCGAGTGCTGCTCGGGATAAAACGCGCATGACCGGCACTTTAGAGGGATTATTGACCGCATATTTCCACACAAAAGTGGATAGAACATTAAATCATCGAACCTTGACATCGGCGGCACGCGGGTATGACCAGTGCATGGACTGGGTCACCTGCGCGTTTTCTGCTGCCTGCCCCGGAATCGCCCAACAGCCGTCCGGCCTGTGCCTGGCGCATCTGCCGGCCGAGGACCTGCCCGCCGTCCTCGCCCGGTTGTCCCCCGGCAGGCTGCTCGACCTCCGCGGCACCACCGTCAACGGCGACCTGCTGTCGCGGGTCCTGGAGGCGACGAGTTGCAGACCGGGCCGCGCCCGGCTCGACCGGGCCAGGTTCACCGGCGACGTCAGGCTGTCGGGCGTGACGTTCGCCGGGGACGTGTCGCTCGACGGAGCCAGGTTCGAGCGGCTCGCCTCCTTCTTCGGAGCCCGATTCGAGGGCAACGTGTCGCTGGCGGCGGCCAGGTTCACGCGCGAGCTGTCCTTCCACGGCGTACGCGTCCGGGGGCACGTCTCGCTCGACCGGGCCGTGATGTCCCGCGACGCGCTGTTCGGCCAGGCCGTCTTCGAGCACGGGCTCTCCTGCGAGGGCGCCCGGTTCGACGGCTACGCCACCTTCGACGACGCCCGCCTGGGCACCGGCGCCACGTTCCGCGGGGCCAGGTTCGGCCGGACGCTCTCCTTCCGCAAGGTGCGCGGGCAGGCGGGGTTCGACTACGCCCACTTCGCCGGGGACGCCTACCTGTCGGCCTCCGGCAGGCTCTCGGCCGCGCGCGCCCGCGCCGACGGCCTGCTCGACGTGACGGTCGCGCGCTGCGGCGTGGACCTGCGGCGGGCCGAGGTCTTCGGGGCCGCCACCGTGCGGCTGACCGACTCCAGCGCCGACCTGGAGGGCGCCGTGCTGCACGGGCCCGCCTCGGTGACCGGCAAGGGCCTGTCGATGCTGAGCTCGCTGCGCCAGGTGGACGCCGCCAGCCTCACGCTGACCGGCCTCGACCTGTCGGGGTGCGGCTTCGCCGGGCTCATGCACCCGGCCGGGGTGCGGGTCAGGAACTGCACGTTCGCGCTCACGCCGCGCGGCGTGCGAGTCAGCCTGCGCCGTCCGATGCTGCGCTGGATCTCGCGGCGCAGCGCGCTGGCCGACGAGCACGCCCTGCGCGGCTGGGACGCCTCCGGCGGCTCGCCCACCACCCCCGACCTGCTGGCCGCCCTCTACGCCGAGCTGCGCGGCCGGATCGAGGACCGCGACACCTCGGCCGACTTCGCCTTCGCCGCCATGGAGATGCGCCGCCAGGCCGGTGAGCACTGGTGGCTGTCGCTGTCGTGGCTGCTGTGGGGGTACGGCATGCGGCTCGGACGCGCGGTGGCCTGGTGCACGCTGCTGGCGGCGCTGACGGCGGCGGCGGTGTTGTGGAGCTCCACCTCGCACGCGGCCCGCCAGGCGGTCCACCACAACCCGGTCCTCCACCAGTAGCCGGGCCGAGCCGTCCCCCACCGGTCATCCACCGGCAGGCGGGCGGAAATGCGGTGGCAGGCGGCGGACCGGGCTCGCTAGGGTCGCGCCGGTGAGTACCGATCCGCTGCCGCTGCTCTGGTTGACGGGCCCCACGGGCGCCGGGAAGTCCTCGGCCGGGTGGGAGATCTTCGACCATCTGGGCCGGGGCGGCGTCAAGGCGGCGTTCCTCGACGCCGACCAGATCGCCCTGTGCCATCCGGCGCCGGAGGGCGGCACGCATCGCCTGCGGGCGCGCAACCTGGCGGCCCTGTGGCCCGGGTTCCGGCGCGCGGGGATGCGCTGCCTGGTGCTGGCCGGGTTCGTGGACACCCCCGAGGAGGTCGGCGAGTACACCGCGCTGCTGCCCGGCGCGGCGTTCACCGTGTGCCGGTTGCGGGTGCCGCACGCGGAGCTGCGGGAGCGGTTCCTGGGGCGGGGCTGGCGTCCGGACCTGGTGGAGGCGGCCGTGGCCGAGGCCGTCGAGCAGGACCGCAGCCGGTACGCCGACCTGTGCGTGGACACCGGCGGCCGGACGGTGGCCGAGACGGCCCGGCTGGTGCTCGACCGGCTGGGCGGATGGCCGCCGCCCGTCCCCGCCACCGCCACCGCCACCGAGCCGGCGCCCGCCCCGGCCGATCCGGGCGGGGGTGCCGGTGCCGGCGTGCCGGTTCCCCTGGTGTGGTTCTCGGGGGCGACGGCGGCCGGGAAGTCGATGGTCGGCTACGAGGTCTTCGGCCGCGTCCACCGGTCGGGCGTACGGGCCGCCTACGTCGATCTGCGGCAGATCGCCGCGCTGCGCCCGTCCACCGAGGAGGAGGGCCGCCGGCTCAGGGCGCACGGCCTGGCCGCGCTGTGGGACGGGTACCGGGCGGCCGGGGCCGGATGCCTGGTCGTCTCCGGCGGGGCGGACTCCGACGAGACCGTCCGCGCCTGCGCCCGCCTGCTTCCCGGCCTGACGCCGACCGTGTTCCGGCTGCACGCCTCCCCCGCCACGCTGCTGGAACGCGTGCTGCTGCGCGGCCGGGGAGGCGGCCCGGCGCTGCCCGGCGACGAGCTGCGGGGGCTCGGCCCGGACGCCCTGCGGGCCGTGGCCGGGCGGGCGGCGCGGGAGGCCGCCGCCCTCGACCGGGCGGGGGCGGGCGACGTGCGCCTGGACACCGACGGCCGGCCGCCGCAGGAGGTGGCCGCGCAGGTCATGGCCCATCTCCGGCTTCCGCCCTAGTGACTTTGCGCATTCGCTCGATTACTTTGGGTGACGAGTCGCAGAGTGCGGCCGACAGTTTCGGAGGTGTCCCCCGTGCCCCGCATCGTCACCAAGATCAGCGCTGTGCTGGCGTCCGTCGTCCTGCTCGCCGCGGCGGGAGCCGTCCCGGCCCAGGCGGCCGGAGAGGCGTACTTCGAGTTCACCGACACCGACGGCCGGTCCCGGTTCGTCATGCAGCTCACCGACCCCGACTCCATCCGGCACGCCCGCGACCTGCTGGCCGGCGCCACCGACGAGCGGCCGCACGTGCACGGCCGCATCGTCAAGCGGCCCGTCGCCTACAACGCCCGGTGGAGCTACCACCTGCAGCCCGAGACGATCAATTTCTTCGACGTGGCCATCGAGGTCTGCGACGCGAGCATGACGTACGTGGAGGACCACCTCGACGAGGCGGGCGGCGCGTTCCTGCCGGGCGGCCACTGGTGCCCGTGGAGCTCGCGCCTGACCCGCGAGCTCCCGGCCATGTAGGAGCCCGGCTCAGAGGGTGGCGGCCAGGTCGCCGATGACGGCGAAGTGCCGGGGCCAGCCGCCGCCCATGATCCGGCGGGAGAGCTGCTGGGTGGGGTCGTCGGGGTCGAAGCCCTCGTGGTCGAGGAACAGCCGGGTGCCCCGGCCCTCCGGCACCAGCCGCCAGGTGACCGTCCAGTCGGCCTGCTTGCGGTCGCTCCAGCTGATCCGCAGCAGCTTCTCCGCCTCGAACTCCAGCACCTGGCAGTGGACCGTCCCGTCGAACCCCACCGCCTTCCTGGGCTGGGTGGTGAACGTGAACCGGTGGCCCACCTCCAGCCGGAAGTCGTTGGGCATCAGCCAGCGGGCCATCAGCTCGGGATCGGTCAGCGCCCGCCACACCTTGGCCGGCGGGTGCTTGAGGAACTCGTCCAGCCTGATCGCGGTCCGGTCCTCAGCCATCCTCTTCCTCCATCTCGTCGAGCAGTGCGGACAGGCCGGTCAGCTTCTCGCGCCAGAACCTCTCGTACGGGGTGAGCCAGTCGCGGATCTCCATGAGCGGCTCGGCCTCCAGCCGGTAGTGCCGTTCGCGCCCCTTGCGGGCCTCGGCCACGAGCCCGGCGTCCTTGAGCACCTTGAGATGCTCCGAGACGCTGGGCCGGCTCATGTCGAAGCGCTCGGCCAGCCGTCCGGCGGGCTGGGGGCCCTCCTGGAGCAGCAGGCGCAGCAGTTCGCGCCGGGCCGGGCTGGCCAGCGCGGTGAAGACGTGGTCGGCGGTCATGCCTGGCTGACCACGAACCCGTTGCCGAAGGGGTCCTGGAAGAGGAGCTGGCGTCCCCACGCCTGCTCGCTCGGCCCCTCGAAGGCGACGTCGTGCCCGGCGAGCCGGGCGGCCAGCGCGTCGAGGTCGGGCGCGGCCACCACGAGCCCGCCGACGGGGGCCATCTCGGGGAACCAGGAGGCCAGCAGGAGCGTGGTCGCCACACCCTTGGGGGCGACGGTGAGCCAGCGGCCCATGGGGAACGGGTTGTCGGTGCGCACCTCGAAGTCGAGCACGCCGGTGTAGAAGTCGAGCGCCCGCGCCTGGTCGGCGACGGGCACAGTGACAGTGAGGATCCCGGAAATCAGCATGTCGGACACTATATGTAGGATTTTTCCGACATATCAAGTCGCGGCGTGAAATATCGGGGACTTCCCTGATAGGCCATCGGCGGCTCACTCCGTAAACTGGGATCATGCGGATCGACGACTACGTGGCCGACCTCGATCGCGCGCTCTCCGGCCCGTCCGGCGCGAAGCGCGACCTGGTCGTCGAGGCCCGCGACAGCCTGTCCGACACCGCCGACGCCCTGGAGGCCGACGGCCTCGACCGCGCCGAGGCCGAGCGGCTGGCGGTCGCGGAGTTCGGCCCGGTCACCGAGATCGCCCCCGGCTACCAGAGCGAGCTGACGGCCGTGGCCGGGCGGCGGCTGGGTCTGCTGCTGTTCATCAGCGTCCCGCTGACCGCGCTCATGTGGTCGATGGTGTGGCGGACCTACCCCGCCGACCCGGCGCTGTGGGTGGGCCGTCCGGCCTGGTACCACCTGATCTCGAAGCTGCTCGACATCTGCCAGCTCGCCACCGGCCTGTACGGCGGCCTCGCCCTGCTGGCGCTGGGCCGGGGCGCGCGCTGGATCCGCCGTCCGCACCTGGTGACCAGGTCGCTGGGCATCGTCGTGTGGGGCATGCTGCCGCTCGGCGGCGCCATGAGCCTCGTGCTGTCCTACAGCCCGCCCGGGCCGGGCACGATGACCGGCTACCTGCCCGCGTTCCTGGCCAACCTGGTCACGACCGCGTTCTGGGGCCTGCAGATCTACGGCGCCACGCGCTGCCTGCGAGTCAGCCGCACCCGCCGGCCCGCCGCCGCCCCGTCAGCCTGAGGCCCGCGCGTCGGCCCGTGCGTCGGCCCGGGTGTCGGCCTGGAGCACGCCGCCGATCACGCTGGTGAACTCCCGCCAGGCCGACCGCTCCCCTTCGAGCTGCTTCCTGCCCGGGTCGGTCAGCCGGTACGTGCGCCGCTTGCGCCCACCCACCGTGGCCCACTCGCTGGCCAGGTAGCCGACCCGCTCCAGCCGCCGCAGCGCCGGATAGACGGTGCCGGTGGGCACGCTCAGCGCGCCCCCGCTGCGCTCCTGGAGCGCCTCGATGATCGCGTAGCCGTGCAGCGGCTCCCGCTCCAGCACCGAGAGCAGCAACGCGTCCATGTGCCCGCGCAGCGCGTCTGGATTCATGCTCCTGATCCTAGACAACCGTTCGCCATGTAGCCAGTCTACATGTAGGCTGCCTATATGTAGGTAGACACAACAACGGAGTCGATCGAATGGACGTACTCGAACTCGCCCGCACGCAGTTCGCCGTGACGGGAAGCCTGCACTTCCTGTTCGTCGTGCTCACGCTCGGGCTGGCGCCGGTCGTGGCGCTCATGCACACCCGCCACGTGCTCTCCGGCAGCGCGCTGCACGGCGGCATGACGCGGTTCTGGGGGCAGATCTACGTCATCAACTACGCCCTGGGCATCGTCACCGGCCTGGTGATGGAGTTCCAGTTCGGGCTGTCGTGGAGCGGGCTGTCCCACTACGCCGGAGACGTGTTCGGCGCGCCGCTGGCCATGGAGACGCTGGTGGCCTTCTTCCTGGAGTCCACGTTCCTCGGCTTGTGGATCTTCGGGTGGGGGCGGCTGCCCAAGTGGCTGCACCTGGCCTGCATCTGGCTGGTGACGCTGACCGCGTACGCCAGCGCGTTCTTCATCATGGTCGCCAACTCCTTCCTGCAGAACCCGGCCGGCTCGGTGGTCAGGAACGGCCGGCTGGAGCTGGTCGACTTCGGCGCCCTGCTCACCAACAAGACGCTGGTCTTCTCCTTCCCCCACGTCATCGGCGCGGGGCTGCTGACCGGCGGCCTGGTGCTGGCCGGGGCCAGCGCGTACCAGCTGCGGCGGCGCACCCGCGAGACGCTGTTCTTCGCCAAGTCGCTGCGCACGGGGGTCGGCGTGGCGGCGGTCGGCGCCTTCCTGGCCCTGGGCTTCGGGTACGCGCAGTTCGGCGGCGTCCAGGAGGGCAAGTTCGACGGCGACGCGGGCGCCGGGGTGCCGCTCGGGCTCATGATCGAGATCGGCCAGCTGCTGGCGTTCGTGCTGCTGTTCGTGCTCCTGCCGCTCATCTACTGGCTGCCGCGCTGGCGGTGGACGCACCTCGTGCTGATCGTGATGACCCCGGTGCCGTTCGCGCTGGCCGTCCTGGGCTGGATGGCCAGGGAGATCGGCCGCCAGCCGTGGATGGTCTGGCACAAGCTCACCGTGGCCGACGCCCTGACGCCCGGCCTGACCTCGGGCATGGTCACGGCCTCGCTGATCGGGTTCGCCGGCGTGCTGGGGCTGCTGGCGGTCGTCGACTACGTCCTCATCGCCCGGGTCGTCCGGCGCGGCCCGCGCGACCTCGACCTCGGGGCGGTCCCGGCCGGCGCCGAGCCCGCCCCGGCGCTGAGCTACTAGGAGTGCTGACATGGAAGTGATCTGGTTCCTGTTCTTCGCGGTGCTGCTGGCCGGATACTTCGCCCTGGAGGGCTTCGACCTCGGCGTCGGCCTGCTGCTGCCGGTGCTGGGCAGGACGCGCGGCAACCGCGACCGCATGGTGGCCGCGATGGCGCCGTTCGTGCTGGCCAACGAGGTGTGGCTGGTGGCGGTGGCCGGGACGCTGTTCGGGGTGTACCCGCGCCTGGAGGGCGAGGTGCTGTTCGGGCTCTACCCGCTGGTGGTGGCCATGCTGCTGAGCTGGATCGTGCGCGACGCCGGGCTGTGGTTCCGGCGGCGGCTGGACGGCGCGAGGTGGCGCGGCTTCTGGGACGCGATGATCGCGTTCGGGTCGCTGGGGTTGTCGTTCGGGTGGGGCATGGCGCTGCACGCCGCCGCGACCGGGTTCGCCTCCTCGCCGGTGAATCCGGTCGGGGTGCTGCTGGGCGTGCTGGTGACGCTGCTGTTCGCCTTCCACGGGTGGACGTTCCTGGCCTGGCGGGAGCCGGGCGCGTTCGGGGCCGTGCGGTCGGGGCGGGCGCTGCTGCTGTCCGGGCTGGTGGCCGCGCTGCCCGCGATCGGCCTGCTGGCGGGGGCCATGCCGTATTTGCTGGAGCACAGCGCGCCGGCGGCTACGTTGAATGTGCTCAGTGTCATGGCGTTGCCGTTCGCGCCGATCATGCTGGGCGCGCAAGTATGGGTATGGCGGACTTTCCGGCCAGGTAAGGGCGCCGTCCCGCTCCCCTCGTTCTTCTGAAGGCCACGTGCATAAGGATCTTCTGCGGCTCATGCGGGCCGAGCGCTCGGTGCGCCGCCACCTGACCGTCACCATGGTCGCGGCCGTGCTCGCCGGGCTGCTCGTGCTCGCGCAGGCCGAGCTACTGGCCGGCGTGCTGTCGGGCCGGTTCACCACCGCCGCGCTGGGGGCGCTCGCCGCCGTCGTGGGCGTCCGGGCGCTGCTGGCCTGGACGCAGGGCGTCTTCGCCGGGCGCACCGCGACGGGCGTGAAGTCCGCGCTGCGCCACCGGCTGCTGGCCCGCCTGGGCGAGCTGGGGCCGTCCAGGCTGACCGGTCACCGGTCGGGCGAGCTCGTCACGCTGACCGGCCGCGGCCTGGACGGCCTCGACGCCTACCTGACCGGCTACCTGCCCTCGATCGCGGTGGCGGCCGTGGTGCCGGTGGCCGTGCTGGTCCGGCTGTTCGCCGCCGACCTGGGCAGCGCGGTGATCGTGCTGGTGACGCTGCCGCTGATCCCCGTCTTCGGCGCGCTGGTCGGCATGACCACCAAGGCCGTCACCGAGCGGCAGTTCCACGCCCTGTCGCGGCTCGGCGGGCACTTCCTCGACGTGGTGCGCGGGCTGCCCACGCTGCGCGCCTTCGGACGGGCCCGCTACCAGGCCACGGTCATCCGGCAGGTCGCCGACGCCCACCGCGGCGCGACCATGCGCACCTTGCGGGTGGCGTTCCTGTCGTCGCTGGTGCTGGAGCTGTGCGCGTCGCTGTCGCTGGCGCTGGTGGCGGTGCCGATCGGGCTGCGGCTGCTCGGCGGGTCGCTGGACCTGACGACGGCGCTGCTGGTGCTGCTGCTGGCGCCGGAGGCGTACCTGCCGCTGCGGGCCATGGGGACCCGGTTCCACGCCTCCATGGAGGGGGTGGCCGCCGCCGACGCGGCCTTCGCCGTCCTGGACGAGGCCGCCGGCGACCCGTCCGGCCCGGCCCGGCCGTACGACGGGCAGGGAGCGCCGGAGATCCGCCTGGAGAACGTGACCGTCCGCTACCCCGGCAGGGACGAGCCCGCCCTGGAGAACGTGACGCTCACCATCGCGCCCGGCGAGCGGGTGGCGCTGGTCGGCGAGAGCGGCGGCGGCAAGAGCACCCTCCTCCACCTGGTCCTGGGCTTCCTGCGCCCGTCCGAGGGACGCGTCCTGATCGACGGCGCCGACCTGCGCGAGCTGGACCTGGACAGCTGGCGGGCAGCCCTGGCGTACGTGCCGCAGCGGCCCCACCTGTTCACCACCTCCGTGGCCGACAACATCCGGCTGGGCGCGCCCGGCGCCACCCTGGAGGAGGTCCGGCGGGCGGCCGCCGCCGCGCACGCCGACTTCGTGGACGGCCTGCCCCAGGGTTTCGACACCGTGGTCGGCGAGCGCGGCGCGAACCTGTCGGCCGGCCAGCGGCAGCGCGTGGCGCTGGCCCGCGGCTTCTGCCGCCCGGACGCCACGGCGCTGCTGCTCGACGAGCCCACCGCCCGCCTCGACGGCCGCAGCGAGGCCGCCGTCGTGGCCGCCACCGCGCAGCTGGCGCGGGGGCGCACGGCCGTCATCGTCGCCCACCGGCCCGCGATGATCGACCTCGCCGACCGGATCGTGCGGGTGCACGAGGGCCGCGTCGTCGCCGACACCACCCGCGACCGGCCGCCGGCCCACCCGGACGGCGACGGTCAACGGGAGCCGCAGAGCGCGGTCTCCCTTCCCGAGGGGAGCGCGCGATGAACCGGCGCATGGGCACCCGCCTGGCCTGGGCCGTGCTGGCCGGGGCGGCCGCCGACCTGGCCGGGCTGGGGCTGATCGCGGCCGCCGCCTGGCTGATCACCAGGGCCGCGCAGCAGCCGTCCCTGGCCGCGCTGAGCGTGGCCATCGTGGCGACCAGGGCGTTCGCGACCGGCAAGGGCGTCTTCCGCTACGCCGAACGGCTCACCGGCCACGACGTGGCCCTGCGCGCCCAGGCCGGCACCCGCGAGCGGCTCTACCAGGCGCTCGTCCCGCCCCAGCGTCCCCGCCACGGCGGCGCCGACCTGCTCAGCCGCATGGTGGACGACACCGAGGCCGTCCAGGACCTGCTGGTCCGCGCGCTGCTCCCGGCCGCCGCGGCGCTGCTGACCGGGCTGGCCGCGGTCGCCATCGGACTGTTCGTGCTGCCGCTGACCGCGCTGGTGCTGGTGGCCGGGCTCGTGGTGGCGGGCGTGCTGCTGCCGGCCGCGACCGCCGCCGCCGCGCGCCGCTGGTCGGCCCGGATCGCGCCGGCCAGGGCCGCGCTGGCGGCCCGCGTGGCCGACCTCGTGCACGGCTCGGCCGACCTGGCCGCCTACGGCGCGGGCGAGCGGGCGCTGTCCGGCGCGCTGGCCGCCGACGAGGCGCTGGCCGCGCTGGAGCGCCGCCAGTCGCGCGTGCACGCCGCCGCCCTGGCGGTCGGGACGCTGGCCCAGGGCCTGACGGTGGCGGCCATCGTGCTGCTCGCCCAGGGGGCGGGCGCCGGCTCCGTCGCGACGGCGGTGCTCGCGCTGACCGCGCTGGTGTCGTTCGAGCCGGTGCTGCCGCTGGCGGCGGCGGGCGAGCGGATGGCCGGGATCACCGCGGCGATCCGGCGGCTGCGCGAGGTCCGCGCCGCCGCGCCGGCCGTCGCCGAGCCGGCCGCGCCAGCGCCCGTGCCGTCGGCTCCGCTGACGGTCGAGGTCGACGACCTCGTCGTCCGCCACCCCGGCGCCGCGCGGCCCGCACTCGACGGTGTCTCCCTGCGCCTGACCCCGGGCCGCCGGGTGGCGATCGTGGGCCCGAGCGGGGCGGGCAAGAGCACGCTGCTGGCCGCGCTGATGCGCCTGGTCGATCCGGAGTCGGGAAGCGTGCGCGTCAACGGGACCGACCTGCGCGACCTGTCCGGCGACGACGTCCGCACGCTGATGACCGGCCTCACCCAGGACCCGTACATCTTCCGCACCACCCTGCGCGACAACCTGCGCCTGGCCGGGCCGGACGCCGGCGACGAGCGGCTGACGGCGGCCGTGCGGGAGGCCAGGCTCGGCCCGTGGGTCGAGCGCACCGGCTGGGACGCCGAGCTCGGCGAGGACGGCAGGACCGTCTCCGGCGGCCAGCTCCAGCGCCTGGCCCTGGCCAGGGCGCTGCTGTACGACCCGCCCGTGCTGCTGCTGGACGAGCCCGCCGAGGCGCTCGACGAGGAGACCGCCGACCGTCTGATGGCCGACCTGCTGGACGTCATCCGCGACCGCACCACCGTGCTGGTGACCCATCGGCTCAAGGGCCTGGAGTCGGTGGACGAGGTCGTGGTGCTCGACGAGGGCCGCGTCGTCCAGCGCGGACGGCACGACGAGCTGGTGGCGGCGCCCGGGTACTACCGCGACCTGTGGGAGTCCGAGGCGCTGACCCGGCGGTAGCCGTTCCTCTTGCCCTCGCTTTGAGTTTGCGCCGCCATCAGGTTTATGATGCAAACCTGTTTGCGGGTAAGAGGAGTTGGCATGGTGGACGACGATCGGGCGCGTACTCCCGAGGAGACGCTGCGGCTGATCGAGCAGCAGCGCTCCGTCACGGTCCGGCGCCTGCACGGCGACCCGGTGCTGCTCTACGTGCCCTGGGGCGTGGCCTGGCTGCTCGGCTTCACGGCGCTGTTCCTGCACTACGGCCTCGACGGCGTCCCCTACGCGCCGATCTCCCGCCCGCAGGCGCTCATGGTGCTGTTCGCGGGCATGTCGCTGGCCGGGGCGATCGCGATCTTCGGCATGGTGAAGATGGGGGCGCAGGTCCGCGGCGAGACCTCGGCCAAGGGCATGATGTACGGCTACGCCTGGGCGGCCGGCCTGGTCTCCATGACGGTGCTCGCCATCCGCGTCAGCCCCCAGCTCCCGGCCACCGAGAGCGGCCTGCTGTGGGGCGGCGGATTCATGATGCTCGTCGCGCTGCTCTACATGGCCGGCGGCGCGATCTGGACGTACTGGCCGATGTTCTTCGTCGGCGTGTGGGCGGCGGTGGTCAACGGCGTGGGCGTCATGCTCGGCGCCGGCTGGCACGCGCTGCTGACGGCCGTGCTGACCGGCGGCGGCTACATCGCGGCCGGCGTCGTGCTGCGGCGGCGGATGTGAGCCCCGACGGGGCCGTCCCCGAGCTCGACCCGGTGATCCACGCGCAGGCCAGGCTGCGGGTGGTCGCCACGCTCAACACCCTCGGCGGGCGCGACGAGATCGCCTTCCCCTCGCTGAAGGACCTGCTCGGGATGACGGCCGGCAACCTCTCGGTGCACCTGACCAAGCTGGAGGACGCCGGTTACGTCCGCATCACCAAGACCCACAAGGGCCGCACCCCCGTCACCTACGTCGCGCTCACCCAGCGCGGACGGCTGGCCTTCGAGGACTACACCAAGGCGATCCGCGCCTTGCTCGACAACGCTGGAGGAACCCCATGACGGCCCTCGCCAGAACGGTGGAGGTCACCCGCCGCTACGGGGACGTGCTCGCGCTCGACCGCGTCTCGCTCGACATCCGGGCAGGAGAGCTGGTCGGCCTGCTCGGCCCGAACGGCGCGGGCAAGTCCACCCTGATCAACCTGTTCGTCGGGCTGCGCCGCCCGACCTCCGGCACGGTCGAGCTGTTCGGCGGCTCGCCCCAGGATCCCGTCATCCGCCGGGGCATCGGCGTGACCCCGCAGGAGACCGGCCTGCCCGAGTCGCTGCGGGTCGGCGAGATCGCCGACTTCGTGCGCGCCCACTTCCCCGACGCGCTCGGCAGGGACGAACTGCTCGACCGCTTCGGCCTGAGCGACCTGGTCAAGCGGCAGGTGGGCGGGCTGTCCGGCGGCCAGAAGCGGCGCCTGGCCGTGGCGCTGGCCTTCGCCGGCCGCCCGCGCCTGGTGTTCCTGGACGAGCCGACGACCGGCCTCGACGTCGAGGCCAGGCGCACCCTGTGGGACGGCATCCAGGCCTTCCACGCCGAAGGCGGCACGGTCGTCCTGACCAGCCACTACCTGGAGGAGATCGAGGCGCTGGCCCAGCGCGTGGTCGTCGTCGGGCAGGGACGCGTCCTGGCCGACGACACCGTGCGGGCCGTGCGCGACATGGTGGGGGTGCGGCGCGTCTCGCTCGACGCCGAGGACCTGCCCGAGCTGCCCGGCGTGCTCAGCACCGAACGCCAGGACGGCCGCGTCAGCCTGCTGACCACCGATCCCGACCGGCTGGTGGTCGAGCTGGTGCGCAGCGGCATCCCGTTCTCGGGGCTGGAGGTCAGGCCGACCACGCTGGAGGAGGCCTTCCTCACCATCACCTCGACCTCGCCCCCCAAGGAGAGCGCGCATGTCTAGCCTGATCGTGGCCCACACCCGGCTGCAGCTCGTCGAGCAGTTCAGGGTGCCCATCGGGATCCTGGCCAGCTCCATGTTCCCGGCCATCTCGATGCTGGCGTTCGTGGTGCCGTTCGCGGGCGGCGACCCGGCGGCGGCGACGTCGGCGACGGGGGCGCTGATGTTCTTCGGCGCCATGTCCTCGGCGGTGATCGGGCTCAGCGCGTCGGTCTCACAGGATCGCGAGCAGCCCTGGGACCCCTACACGCGCACGCTGCCCGCCGGGCCGTTCCCGCGCCTGGCCGGGCGGATGGTCTCGACGGTGGTCCTCATGCTGCTGTCGGTGGTGCCGGTGCTGGTGGTCGCGGCCCTGCTGACCGAGGCGGTCATCACGCCGGTCCGGCTGGCCCTGGGGCTGGCCGCGCTGGTCGGCGGAGGGGTGCCGTTCATGCTGATCGGCCTGTTCCTCGGCCTGACGCTGCCGTCGAAGGCGGCGCTCGCGGTGGCGCAGATCGTCTTCTTCCCCGTGGCGATCGTGGGCGGGCTGATCCTGCCGCCGCAGATCCTGCCGGACATCGTGGAGGCCGTCTCGCCGTACGTTCCGTCCAGGGGCGCGGCCGAGCTGATCTGGGCGGCCATTTCGGGGGCCCGCCCTGACGGCATCGCGCTGATCATGCTGGGCGTCTGGACGGTGATCGCGGCGGCCGCCGCGACGTGGGCGTACCGCCGTGACGAGGGCCGGCGTTTCGCCTGATGGGGGGGTGTGCCGCCGAGTCCGCAGCGATCTCAACGGCACACCCGTCTCCGGGAGGGGGTCCTGGTGTTTACTTCTTCTCTTGGAGGGTGACGGTGGCCTCCGCGGACCGACCGTCCCTCATATATGTGATCTTGACCTGTTGGCCCGGTTTGAAACCTCTGACCTGTCCAACAACGGTATCGCCTGAGTCAACAGGTGTGTCCCCAATCTTGGTGATGAGGTCGCCCTCCTGCAGCCCGGCCTTGGCCGCCGGGCTTTCCGCGGTCACCTGCCGGATCAGCGCGCCGGGCACGTCGCCGGTGGCGTCGGTGACGCTCACGCCGAGGAAGGCATGGCTGACCTTGCCGCTCTTGATGAGCTGCTCGGCGACCTGCTTGGCGGTGTTGACCGGGATCGCGAAGCCGACGCCGCCGCCGGCCGCGTCGGAGGCGATGGCGGTGTTGATGCCGACGAGCGCGCCCGCCGCGTTCACCAGCGCGCCGCCGGAGTTGCCGGGGTTGATGGCGGCGTCGGTCTGGATGACGTCGCCGATGGTGGTGCCCTCCACCGGGGCCTGCTGCTGCTCGCCGCCGAACCCGGGGGGAAGCTGCTGACGCTGCTCGCCGCCCAGCTTGAGCGTACGGTTCAGGGCGCTGACGATGCCCCTGCTGACCGACCCGTCCAGGCCGAGGGGGCTGCCGATGGCCAGCACGTCGTCGCCGACCTTGAGCTGGTCGCTGTCGCCCAGCGTGGCCTTGGTCAGGCCCGAGACGTCCTCGGCCTTGATGACCGCGAGGTCGGTGGCCGGGTCGGTGCCCACGACCTTGGCCTTGGCCGTCTTCCCGTCGCTGAACTTGACCGTCATCTGCCCCCCGCCCTGCGAGGCGCCGACGACCACGTGGTTGTTGGTGAGGATGAGGCCGTCCTCGGAGAGCACGACCCCCGACCCCTCGCCCGTCTGCCCCTGGATCATGACCACCGACGGCTGCACCCGCTCGGCCACCTCAGCGGTGGAGAGCTGGCTGGAGGCGGCCCTGAGCACCGGGCTCGGCGCGCTGACCACCTGCTGCGGCTCGGGCTGGAACGCGGTCGCGACGGCGGCCCCCACGACACCGCCGCCGATGGCCATCGCGGCCAGCGCGAGCCCGGCGACGGCCTTCTGCCCGGCGTTGAGCCGCGCCTTGACGGGGGTGGACGGCGGAGGAGGAGGCGGCTGCTCCATGACGATCGTGTCCCGCCGGGGGAAGCCCCCGGCGGCCGGCGGAGTGGCGCCGAACTGGCTCCACCCACCGGTGCCCTGCTCGCGAGGCTCGTTCGCGTTCATCTGTCATCTCCCTCAAGTCCCTATGACTCAAGGGTGCCAAGAGGGGCGTAAGACCTGGTTAAGGCGCTGATCGGAACTCTGTGAGACGACTCACTCACACCTTATCCGCGCTGCTCACCGGCCGGACTTCGGGCCACAAAAGCCGAAAAGAATCTACAAACCACGCTCGTACGGGGTGCGGCGCAGCCGGGGCGGTGGGTTCACCGGCGGGCGCGGACGGCCGCTTCGATGCGCAGGGCGAAGCCGCCCAGGGCGATCACCAGGTAGACGAGCAGCCACGCGGTGGGCTCGTCCTGCCACGGCGTGACGATGGTGAGCACCGACAGCGCCAAGCCCAGCCAGATGGCCACGGTGCCGACCACGCGCACCGCCGTGGCGGGGTCACCGTCCCCTCCGGTGGACGCCACGAGGACGGGGACCTGGACGGGGGCTTGGTCGTCGGCGGGCTCGCCTGCTGAAGAGGTCACGGGTCGAGAGGCTGCCATCCCTAGATCAAGATCCGATAGCTGCCGGGTCCACGATCCGGCAACGAGGAGCCACGGCGTCCGTCTGGGGCGGGGTCAGGTCTGGAGGGAGCGCCAGGACTCCACCGTGGCTGCGGCGATCGTCTCGATGCGCCGGCCGTAGGCCGGATGGCCGTCGGACACGAAGCTGCCGTCGCGGACCGGGAGGTCGCTGAACGTGGCGCGGAAGTGCCGGGGCGGCCCGCCCGGCGGGAGCGGCTCGTACGCCGACAACGGTTCCAGGTCGTGGGCCGGCCGCGCCCCGTGCCTGTTCCTGGCCACCTGGCGGGCTCCCACGCGAAGCAGCGCGTCCAGACCCCGGTCCAGGCAGAGCTGCAACTGGCGGAACTGGCCGTCGAGGTACTTCGGGTGCGCCCCGGACGGATGCTGCAGGAAGTACGCGCAGACCACCACCGCGTGCCACCTGTACATGCCGGGATCGGCCTGCTCCTCGGACAGGACGGCGTGGTAGTAGTCCACGCAGGCGCCCAGCGGTCCGGCGGCCGCGCCGCACTCGCACCGAGCCATGGTGAGACGCTCCGTCATGGCCCGCACCCTAGGCGGCCAGAGCGGCGTTGTCGACGAGGCGTCCGGCGCCGGGGCTACCGCCGGCCGCGGTTGGCGAGCCTCACCGCCACGAACACGATGCCTCCTAAGATCAACGCCCCGAGGGCGAGGATCACCAGAAGAGCGAGGATCTCAGGGACTCCGATGTTGGTCATGCTCGTCTCCCGTCCAGGTCGGTGCGGGGCCGTCACGCCGGCCCGGCCGCCGGGGGCGGCCGGACGGATGAGGGGTCGCCGCCTCGCGGGAACGAACGGGCCCCCGGGTGTCGGTCCCGGACTGTTCGCCCCCGGCCCGCGGCAGGGCCGGGGGCACCATCGAGCCTCCCTCATCGACCTGCGTACGCGCCAGAGGCGACGACGGACCGGGCTCCTCTCGCAGCCTCGGCCCGTCCACCACGGGACATCCTGGACGCCGGTCGCGTGATCGCGGCCCTGTGGTCAGGTGCGGGCGGGCCAGTATTCGTCCCTCAGGAGGCGTTTGTAGAGTTTGCCGGTCGGGTGGCGCGGAAGCTCGTCGCGGAAGTCGACCGACTTCGGGCACTTGTAGTGGGCCAGGCGCTCCCGGCAGTACGCGATCAGCTCCGCCTCCAGCGCCGGCCCCGCCTCCGCCGCCGTCATCGCCTGGACCACGGCCTTGACCTGCTCCCCCATCTCCTCGTCCGGTACGCCGAACACGGCCACGTCGGCCACCTTGGGATGGACGGCCAGCACGTTCTCGGCCTCCTGCGGGTAGATGTTCACCCCACCCGAGATGATCATGTACGAGCGGCGGTCCGTGAGGTACAGGAAACCGTCGGCGTCCAGGTAGCCGATGTCGCCGAGGGTGGTCCAGCCCCGGCCCTTCGGGTCCTGCGCCGAGCGGGTCTTGTCGGGGTCGCCGTGGTACTCGAAGCGGGCGCCGTTCTCGAAGTAGACCGTGCCGTGCTCGCCCGGCGGCAGGTCCTCGCCCTCCTCGTCGCAGATGTGCACGACGCCGAGCAGCGAGCGGCCGACCGTGCCCCTGTGCTCCAGCCAGTCCTGGGAGCCGACGTAGAGGAAGCCGTTGCCCTCGGTGCCCGCGTAGTACTCGTGGATCACCGGCCCCCACCAGGAGATCATCTGCTCCTTGACCGGCACGGGACACGGCGCGGCCGCGTGGATGGCGCAGACCAGCGACGACAGGTCGTACTTCTTCCGGGTCTCCTCCGGCAGCTTCAGCATCTTGATGAACATCGTCGGGACGAGCTGCGAGTGCGTCACCCCGTACCGCTCGACCAGCCGCAGGTACTCCTCGGGGTCGAAGCGTTCCATCACCACCACCGTGGCGCCGAGCCGCTGGAAGGACAGGCAGTAGCGCAGCGGCGCGGCGTGGTACAGCGGCGCGGGCGAGAGGTAGACGCTGTCGGCCGACGGCGCGAACAGCGCCTGGATGAGCCGGACCAGCGTGTTCGACTCGGTCAGCGGGGCCAGCGAGGCGGCCACCTTGACGCCCTTCGGACGCCCGGTCGTGCCGGAGGAGTAGAGCATGTCGGCGCCCTGGCACTCGTCGGCGATCGGGGTGACGGGGCAGCCGGCCACCGTCTCCTCGTAGGAGGCGAAGCCCTCGGCGAGGCCGTCGAGCATGAGCCGCAGCTCCACCCGCGGCGTGGCGTCGGTGATCGAGGTGGCCACCTCCGCCAGGTTCGCGCTGGAGATGAAGACCCGGGCGCCGCAGTTGTCCACGATGTAGGCGAGTTCGTCGGTCTGCAGGCGGGAGCTGATCGGCGTGTAGTACAGGCCCGCGCGGTGCGCGGCCCAGGCGACGGCCAGGAAGAGCGGGTGGTTGGCGAGCATGAAGGCGACGTGGTCGCCGGGCTTGAGCCCGGCCGCGCGGAAGGCGTGGGCCAGGCGGTTGGACTCCTCTTCGAGCTCGCGGTAGGTGAGGACCTGCCCGGAGCCCGCCATGATCACAGCGGGCTTGTCGGGGGTGACGGCTGCGATGGCTCCCGGGTACATATTAGAACAGTATTCGGTCCGTCGGCGGCGGCGCTAGGGCGCGCCGAAGCCGCGGCTCCCCGGTGGGGAAGCCGCGGCTTCGGCGTCGGCCGACGCCGGGATCACTCGGCGCGGATCACTCGGCGCGGATCACTCGGCGGGGATCACCGAGCCCTCGTACTTCTGCTTGATGAAGTCCTTGACCTTCGGGTCCTGGAGCAGCTTGCCGAGGGTGACGATGTTGGCGTCCTTCTCGTGGCCGGCCTGGACGACGAGCCCGTTGACGTACGGGTTGCCCTCGGTCTTCTCCAGCACCAGCGCCTGGCTGGCGGGCTTGAGCCCGGCCTCGATGGCGTAGTTGCCGTTGATCACGGCGGCGTCCACGTCCTCGAGCGAGCGCGGGAGCTGGGCCGCCTCAAGGGGCTTGAACTGCAGCTTCTTGGGGTTGTCCGTGACGTCGCGCTCGGTGGCCGCGGTGCCCGCGCCGTCCTTGAGCTTGACCAGGCCGTTGTCGGCGAGCAGCTTGAGCGAGCGGCCGAGGTTCGTGGCGTCGTTGGGGACGGCCACGGTGGCCCCGTCCGCCAGCGCCGACAGCGAGGTGATCTTCTTGGAGTACAGGCCGAGCGGCTCCAGGTGCACCGGGGTGACGAAGCTCAGCTTGGTGCCCTTGGAGGCGTTGAAGTCGTCCAGGTAGGGCTTGTGCTGGAAGAAGTTGGCGTTCAGCTGGCCCTCGTCGAGCTGCACGTTCGGCTGGACGTAGTCGGTGAACTCGACGATCTCCAGCTTCAGCCCGGCGGCCGGGGCCAGATTGTCCTTGACGAACTTCAGGATCTCGCCGTGCGGGACGGGGCTCGCGCCCACCTTCAGCACCGTGTCGGCCGACTCGGCGGCGGGGGTGGTGGTCGCGGACTGCGACGTACCGCATGCAGCGAGCAACAGGGACAGCGCAGCAGCACCCAATATCGAGCGAATCTTCATGATTTTTCCCTTACTTATGTGAAATGCGCCGAGCGACCCAGTCGCCCAGACTCTGCAGAATTTGCACGATGACGATGAGCAGGACGACGGTCACGATCATCACGAGCGTCTCGAACCGCTGGTAGCCGTAGCGCACGGCCAGGTCGCCGAGCCCGCCGCCGCCGACGGTGCCCGCCATGGCCGAGTACCCGATGAGCGCGACGATCGTGACGGTCAGCCCCGACACCAGGCCCGGCAGCGCCTCGGGCAGCAGGACCTTGCGCACGATGGCGGTCCGGCTCGCCCCCATGGCCTGCGCGGCCTGGACGACGTCGGTGCCGACCTCGCGCAGCGCCGTCTCGACCAGCCGGGCGAAGAACGGCACGGCCCCCACGGTCAGCGGCACCACCACGGCCGCCGTGCCGATCGTGGTCCCGATGACGAGCCGGGTGAACGGGATGATCGCGATCATCAGCACGATGAACGGCAGCGACCGCCCGATGTTGACGACGATCCCCAGCACGGACTTCAACGCCGGCAGCGGGCGCAGCCCGTCCCGGTCGAAGGCCACCAGCGCCACGCCGAGCGGCAGCCCGAACAGCACGGTGAACAGCGTGGCCCAGCCCACCATCTGGGCGGTCTCCCACGTGGCCGGCCACAGCAGCGGCGCGATCTCTTCCCAGGTCATGCGGCCTCCCCCGCGACTTCGACGAGCAACCCCGACTCCCGCAGGAACGACAGCGCCGAGGAGGACTCGGCGCCGGTCAGCGCCACGCGCAGGCGGCCGACCGAACCGCCGGCCAGCTCCTCGATCGAGCCGCCGAGGATGTTGACGTCCACGTCGAACTTGCGCGCCATCTCCGAGACCAGCGGACGGCCCGGGTCACCGGTGAAGGTGAGCGTGACGGAACCGGCCGGAGCCGGCTCGGGCAGCGGGAAGATCTCCCTGGTCAGCCGGGATCCGGGGGTCCTGATGAGGTCGGCGATCGCCCCCGACTCCTCGACGCGGCCCCCGGCCATGATCGCGACCGAGTCGCAGACGCTCTTGACGACGTTCATCTCGTGGGTGATGAGCAGGATCGTCAGGCCCAGCTCGGCGTTGAGCCGCTTGAGCAGGGCGAGGATCGACTGGGTGGTGGCCGGGTCCAGCGCGGAGGTGGCCTCGTCCGACAGCAGCACCGACGGGTTGCCCGCCAGCGCCCTGGCGATGCCGACGCGCTGCTTCTGGCCGCCGGAGAGCTGGTGGGGGCGGTCGCCGCCGCGTCCCTGGAGGCCGACGAGGTCGAGCAGCTCGGCCACACGCCGCTGCCGTTCGGCCCTGGGCACGCCCATGACCTCCAGCGGGAAGGCGACGTTGCCAGCCACCGTGCGCGAGGACAGCAGCGCGAAGTGCTGGTGGATCATGCCGATGCGCTGCCTGGCGCGGTTGAGCTCGCGGCCGGGCAGGGCGGTCAGGTCCTGCCCGGCGACGGTGACCGTGCCCGCGGTGGGGCGTTCGAGCAGGTTGACGCAGCGCAGCAGCGTGCTCTTGCCGGCGCCGCTCTGGCCGAGCACGCCGTAGATCTCGCCCTCGCGCACATGCAGGTCGACGCCGTCGAGCGCGACGGTCTGGCCGTACTGCTTGCGCAGGCCGGAAGCCTGGATCACGAAATTTCCCCACGAGTGAGAGCGGCCGGGTGGCGGGCCGCTTCCTTACACGAACATCACCGTCGGAGCGGTGGGATCTAGTGGCTGCCCGGAGGGAACGGCAGGTGGCTCAGCCTGCGCAGCACGAAGCAAAAAGTGTGGATCATGGTGACCTTCGAGGAGAACGGGCGGGGATCTGGTCTCTAACGGGCCGGCATTCGCCCCATACGCATGCGACAACACATGGCGTCCCGGTGGGCGCGGTGGTCGTTCGCGTATGCCTCGTTCACGCCGGTGCTAACGCCGCCTTTACATACTCCTATTCCGGGGAATTGTGGTGATCTGCGTCACTCAGCACCGCGGTGAGGAAACCGCCGTGCGGGGCGGGGCGGCCGTACCGGGGGGCGAGGGCGGCTGCTTCGACCGTACGCGTCCGCCAGCCGCGGGCCGTCAGCCGGGCGACGGCGTCCGCGCCCGGGCCGCCCTTCCAGAGGGTGGCGATCCGCCGCAGCTCGGGCATCGTACGCACCCGCTCGGCGAGCACGGCGTTCGCGGCCGGGTCGTGCTCGAAGGCGAGCCTGCTGCCCGCGGCCGACAGCGCGCACACGCCGTCGAGAAGCCGCCCGGCCTCGGCCGGGCTCAGGTAGATCAGCAGGCCCTCGATCAGCCAGGCCGTCGGCCGCGCGGGGTCGAACCCGGCCGCGCGCAGGCTGCCCGGCCAGTCCTCGCGCAGGTCCACCGGCACCGGGACGCGTTCGCACCGCGCCGTCGCGGCCAGCCCGCGCAGCACGCCGTCCTTGAACGCCAGCAGCTCGGGCAGGTCGAGCTCGAACAGCCGCACGCCCGGCGGCCAGTCCAGCCGGAAGGCGCGGGCATCGAGCCCGGCGGCCAGCAGGACGACCTGGTCGCAGCCGGAACCGCTCAGGTGGTCGTCGAAGAACCTGGTCCGGAACACCAGGTGGGCGCTGAAGAGATCACCCGCTCCGCTCCCCCGCCCCGCGTCCGGCGACCCGGCGTCCGCCGCCGCCACGAAGGCGCCCGCGTACGGGTCCTCGAACAGCCGGTCGGGTCGTTCGCTCTCGCGCGCCCGTAACCATGCCGCGCCCACCGCCGTCCTCGCCACCCCATTCATATCGCTGACGATACATCTCCAGCGATATAATCGGCCACCATGAACGTGGCACGACTGCGCAGGCTCGGACGGCGGCTGGTGGACCTGTCGAAGACGGCGGCCGGCGAGACCAAGGGCCCGCCCCTCACCCCCGGCGAGGAGGCCGTCTTCGAGGACGTGCTGCGCCACCCGGGCGGCACCGTCGGCGAGATCCAGGCCAGGACGGGCTTCGTCCAGAGCCACGTGTCGGCCTCGGTGGCCCGGATGCGCGAGCGCGGCCTCGTCCGGACCGAACCCGACCCCGGCGACGGGCGGCGCACCCTGGTCACGCTGACGGAACCGGCGCTGGCCGCGGTCCACCGCCGGGCGGCCGGACCGGTGGAGGAGGCGGTGCGCGCGGCGGTCGGCGACGATCCCGAACGCGCGGCCCGGGTCATGACGCTGCTGGAGGAACTGGAGTCGCTGCTGCTCACCGGCTGACCCCATTCACCGGCTCGTTCCCGGCCCCTCGCGCGCCGTTTGTTCAGGCCCCCGTACATGGAGCCGCCCCGCCGCATCCGGGAGGCCGGGTGCGGCGGGGCGGTGCCGGGGCAGCCCCCGGGCGCGGCGTCAGGCCGCGACCGTGGTGGCGACCTCGGCCGGGGTCAGCGCGATGTCGAGGACCTCGCGCACGTCGCTGACCGCGTGGATGGTCAGCTCGTTGCGCACCTCCTCGGGCACGTCGTCCAGGTCGGGCTCGTTGCGGGCCGGGATGAGCACCGTGGTGATGCCCGCCCGGTGGGCGGCCAGCAGCTTCTGCTTGACGCCGCCGATCGGCAGGACCCGCCCGGTCAGCGAGATCTCACCGGTCATGGCGACGTCGGCGCGGACCTGGCGGCCCGACAGGAGCGAGGCCAGCGCGGTCGTCAGCGTCACGCCCGCCGAGGGACCGTCCTTGGGGACGGCGCCCGCGGGGAAGTGCACGTGCACCGAGCGGTCCTTCAGCGCGGTGACCGGCAGCTCCAGCTCCGCGCCGTGCGAGCGCAGGTAGGACAGCGCGATCCGGGCCGACTCCTTCATCACGTCGCCGAGCTGGCCGGTCAGGGTCAGGCCGGTCTCGCCGGTCTCCGGGTCGGCCAGCGACGCCTCCACGTAGAGGACGTCGCCGCCGGCCCCGGTCACCGCCAGGCCCGTGGCCACGCCCGGCACGGAGGTGCGCTGGGTGGACTCGGGCAGCGACGACTCCGGCACGAACCGCGGCCTGCCGATGTAGCCGACCAGGTCGTCCGGGCCGACCGTGACGGGCAGCTCGTCCTTGGCCGCCACCTTGCGCAGGATCCTGGCGACCGCCCGCTCCAGCGAGCGCACGCCGGCCTCGCGGGTGTACTCGCCGGCCAGCCGCCGCAGCGCGCCGTCGTCGACCTTGACCTCCTCGGAGGTCAGCCCGGCGAGCTCCAGCTGCCTGGGCAGCAGATGGTCGCGGGCGATGGCGACCTTCTCGTCCTCGGTGTAGCCGTCGAGGGTGACGACCTCCATGCGGTCGAGCAGCGGGCCGGGGATGGCCTCCAGCACGTTGGCCGTGGCCAGGAACAGCACGTCGGACAGGTCGAGCTCGACCTCGAGGTAGTGGTCGCGGAAGGTGTGGTTCTGGGCCGGGTCGAGGACCTCCAGCAGCGCCGCCGTGGGGTCGCCGCGGTAGTCGGCGCCGACCTTGTCGACCTCGTCGAGCAGGACGACCGGGTTCATCGAGCCGGCCTCGCGGATGGCCCGGACGACGCGGCCCGGCAGGGCGCCGACGTAGGTGCGCCGGTGTCCGCGGATCTCGGCCTCGTCCCGTACGCCGCCGAGCGCGACCCGGACGAACTTGCGGCCCATCGCGCGCGCCACCGACTCGCCCAGGGACGTCTTGCCGACCCCGGGAGGACCGGCGAGCGCCAGGACGGCGCCGCTGCGCCGGCCGCTCACCACGCCGAGGCCCTTGTCCTGGCGGCGCTTGCGCACGGCGAGGTGCTCGATGATGCGGTCCTTGACGTCGTCGAGGCCCGTGTGGTCGGCGTCGAGCACGGCCCGCGCGCCCGCGATGTCGTAGTTGTCCTCGGTACGCTCGTTCCAGGGGATGTCGAGCACCGTGTCGAGCCAGGTGCGGATCCAGCCGCCCTCCGGGGACTGGTCGGAGGTGCGCTCCAGCTTGTCGACCTCCTTGAGTGCGGCCTCGCGCACCTTCTCCGGCAGGTCGGCGGCCTCGACGCGGGCCCGGTAGTCCTCCTCCTCGCTCTCGGCGGTGTCGCCGTTGAGCTCCTTCAGCTCCTTGCGGACCGCGGCGAGCTGCTGGCGCAGCAGGAACTCACGCTGCTGCTTCTCCATGCCCTCCTGGACGTCCTTGCGGATCGTCTCGGCGACGTCGAGCTCGGCGAGGTGCTCGCGGGACCACTCGATGAGCCTGGCCAGGCGGTCGGCCGGGTCGGCGGCCTCCAGCAGCTCGACCTTCTGGGCGGTGGTCAGCCACGGGGTGTAACCGGAGCTGTCGGCCAGCACCGAGGGGTCGTCGATCTGGTTGACCTGGTCGACGACCTGCCAGGCGCCGCGCTTCTGCAGGATGGTGGTGGCCAGGGCCTTGTACTCCTTGGCCAGCTCCTGGGCGCGCTCGCCGGCCGGAACCGTGTCGATCGTGTCGGCCTCGACCCACAGTGCGGCGCCGGGGCCGGTGGTGCCGGTGCCCACGCGCACGCGGTTGACACCGCGGACCACGGCGGCGGGCTCACCGCCGGGCAACCTTCCGACCTGCTCGATCACGGCCTGGACGCCGACGGCGCCGTAACGGCCGTCGATCCGGGGAACGAGGAGGACCCGCGGCTTGTTACCACCGGACGCGCGGGCCGCGTCGATCGCAGCGCGCACCTCGGAGTCGGACAGGTCCAGCGGAACCACCATGCCCGGCAGGACGACCTCGTCGTCGAGCGGCAGGACCGGGAGGATCAAGCTCTCACTCATGCGAACTCCAAAGGGTTGAGTTATACCGACTCAATTCATTGGAGCGCGCCGTTGTTCCCAACCTTGCCGATGTTCGCTCACGGCGATCGTAATGTTGTAAGTGATACCTGAGGGTGACGTCAGGATCAGACCTTGGTCTGACGTCCGGCCGCCCGCCTTTCCGTATCCTTGACCAGGTGAATCACCGTGCCCGGCGCTCCGCGCCCCTCGCCTCCCGGGGCGACGCGCGCACCGGCCCTCCGGAGTCGTCCGGAGGAGCGGCCGGGCGGTTCGCCGTGGCGCTGTGGCGGGCCTCGCTGGCCGTGCTGCGGCCCTTCACGCTCGCGTTGCTGACGGGCAGCGCCGATCCCCCGTCCCGGCCGCGTTCCCGGTGGCTGCGGATGCCGGTGCCCCGATGGCTGGCGCCGCTGGTCCCGGTGAAGACGTACAGCTTGTTGCAGATCGCCGAGCTCCTGCTGGGCGTGGAGCTGTTCGGCGTGACGCTGTCCACGACCCTGGAGTGGAACGAGCGGGCCGCCGCCACGCCCGGCGATCCCGCGCCGCTCTGGGGCGGTGCCGTCGTCCTCGCGGCCCTGGCCGCCGGCCTGCCCGTGGTGCTGCGCAACCGGTGGCCGCTGGCGGCCTGGCGGGCGGCCGCCGCGCTGACCCCTCTCGCCGTCTGCGCCAGCCTCACGATCGGGCAGGACGAGGGCTACGCGCCCTATCCGGTCGCGGTGGGGGTGGCGTACCTGCTGGCGCTCTATTCCGTGGGCGTGCGCTGCGATCGGCGGATCACGGTGGGGGCCGGGATCCTCACCGTCCTGTTGTGCCTGGCCGTCGACGTCGACTCGACGCCGGTGGTGGCCGGCGTGGCCGTGGTCGTCCTGCTGTTCGGCTACAACGTGCGCGCCCGGCGCAACGCCACGGCCCTGCTCATCGAGGAGGAGCGGCGCACCCGGCAGGCCGAGGGCGCGCAGGCGGTGCTGGAGGAGCGCGCCCGCATCGCCCGCGAGCTGCACGACGTGGTGGCCCACCACATGTCGGTGATCGCCATCCAGGCCGAGGCCGTGCCGCTCAGGGCCGCGGGCGACGCGTCCCAGCTGGAGGCGGGGCTGGCCGAGATCCGCGCGTTGTCCCTGGAGGCCATCAACGAGCTGCGTCAGGTCCTCGGGGTGCTGCGCGACCCCGAGGGCCGCACCGACACCGCGCCGCAGCCCGGCCTCGACCGGCTGGAGGAGCTGGTGGCCAACGCCCGCAACGCGGGGCTGACCGTGGCGGTCGACCGGCGGCGGCCGATCGGGCGGCTGTCGCCCGCGGTGGGGTTGTCGGCGTACCGGATCGTGCAGGAGTCGCTCAGCAACGCGATGCGGCACGCGCCGGGGTCGGGCGTCACCGTGGAGATCACCGCCGACGCGGGCACGCTGCGCCTGCGCGTCGCCAACGGCCCCGGCCGCTCCCCCGCGGCGGCGCCCGGCGCGGGCCAGGGGCTGGTGGGCATGCGGGAACGCGCGGCGCTGCTCGGCGGCACGCTCGACGCCGGGCCCACGCGCGGCGGCGGTTACCAGGTGAGCGCCGCGTTGCCGACGGAACCGCCGGTCGAGTCATCAAGCGGGCCGGCCGCAGGGCTGCCGATCGAGGAGAGGGAGGGCGCCGCGTGATCCGCGTGCTGATCGCCGACGACCAGGGGATGGTCCGCACGGGGTTCACCGTGTTCCTGAGCGGCCAGCCGGACATCGAGGTCGTGGGCGAGGCGGCCGACGGCCGTGAGGCGGTGACGCGGGCCGTCGCGCTGAGCCCCGACGTGGTGCTGATGGACGTGCGCATGCCGGTCATGAACGGGCTGGAGGCGACCCGGGAGGTGCTGGCGGCGTGCCCGGCGTCGAAGGTGCTCATCCTGACCACGTTCGACCTCGACGACTACGTCTACGAGGCGCTGCGGGCGGGGGCCAGCGGGTTCCTGCTCAAGGACGCCTCGGCGGCCCAGCTCGCCGAGGCCGTCCGCGTGGTCGCCGCCGGCGACGCGCTCATCGCGCCGGCCATCACCAAGCGGCTGATCCACGAGTTCGCCCGGCTGGGCGGGCCCCGTCCGCCGTCGGGGAGGCGGCCGGAGGAGCTGACCGAACGCGAGACGGAGGTGCTGATCCTGGTCGCCCAGGCGATGTCCAACCTGGAGATCGCCCAGAAGCTGTTCGTGGCCGAGCAGACGGTCAAGACACATGTGGGCCGCGTGCTGACCAAACTCGGGCTGCGCGACCGCGCCCAGGCCATCGTCTTCGCCTACGAAACCGGCCTCGTCCGCCCCGGCGAGTAACCCGTCCCCCGAAACACCGGATACGCCGGACCTCAGCGCTGGAACACGGACGGCCACAAGGCCGGGGCGGGACACCGCGCTCACGAGGACGGACATACGGCGGTACGACGGCGACCAGGCCACCAGCCCCAGGGGACGGCGGGCACAACGGAGTGCGGGACGAGCGACGCCACGGAACGACGTAGCCGAGGAGCACAACCCCGGAAACGCCTGGACACCACCCCCACAGACAACAGGACGTACGGCGGCACGGCAGCGACCAGGTCGGCAGGCACGGGAAGCGCACACGGGTACGGCGCCCACGGAACGGCAGGCGTTAAGGACCGCAGGCGTTAGGCACCACAGGCGTTAGGCACCGCAGGCGTTAGGCACCGCAGGCGTTGGAGACGGCAGGCGTTGGGCGGCAGGCGTTGGAGACGACGCGGCCAGCGGCACAGCGGGGTCAGGGGCGCCAGCGGGTGGGGCAGGTCTACGGGGCGCCAGGAGGTCCGCACGAGACACCAGGCAGTCCGCACGAGACACCAGGCAGTCCACGGCACAACAGAGGGACAGGGACACCAGCGGGACGGGGGTGTCAGCGGGACAGCGGTGTCAGCACGGACGGGAGCGTCAGCGGTGGCGCGGGTAGGGCGCGGCGGGACGGAGCGTTCGGGGCGCTTATAGGACGGAGTGTTTCGTGCATAACGAGACAGGGCGTTTTGTTGGGCGTCGGTGGGGCGGGTGGAGGCGGGCTGGGTGGGGAGGGGTGGCGGGCGGGGGGGGTGGTGTCACCATGGGGGCTGGAGACGATCGCTTCTTGGAGGGAGGAGGCGTGGGGGCTGGTCCGGGGCGCAGGGTTCCGGGCGGTCGGCCGCGCGTGCCCCATGGATCCCCTTGAGCTCTTCCATCAGGCGGCCGCCACCGTGCCCGCCTACCGTTCGTTCCTGGCCGAGCACGGTGTCGAGCCGGCGAGCATCACCGATCTGGAGCGCTTCAGCCGGCTGCCGATGACGTCCAAGGACACCTACATCCGCCGTCACCCGCTCCCCGACCTCTGCCGGGACGGCGTGATCGGGGACATGATCGCCGTGTCCTCGGGCTCGACGGGGACGCCGTCGTTCTGGCCGCGCTCAGTGGCGGACGAGCGGGTGATCGCGTCCCGCTTCGAGGAGGTCTTCCGGGACTCCTTCGGGGCCCGCGAACGCCGTACGCTGGCCGTGGTCTGTTTCGCCCTGGGCACCTGGGTGGGCGGCCTGTTCACCATCGAGTGCTGCCGTCACCTGGCCGAACGCGGCTACCCGATCACCGTCGTCGCGCCGGGCACCGACCGCAGGGAGATCGCCCGGGTGCTGCCGGAGCTGGCGCCGCACTTCGACCAGGTGGTCCTGCTGGGCTATCCGCCGTTCCTGAAGAACGTCATCGACACCGAGCCGCTCCCCTGGGCCGACTGGAACGTCAAGCTGGTCACGGCGGGCGAGGTGTTCAGCGAGGAGTGGCGCACGCTGGTGGCCGAGCGGGCCGGGATCGCCGACCCGGTGCGCGGGATCGCCTCGCTGTACGGCACCGCGGACGCCGGGGTGCTCGGCAACGAGACGCCGCTCTCGGTCGAGCTGCGCCGGTTCCTGTCCGGCCGCCCGGACACGGCCAGGGAGCTGTTCGGGGAGTCCCGGCTGCCGACCCTGGTCCAGTACGACCCGCGGGTGCGCTTCTTCGAGGAGCACGAGGGCACGCTGCTGTTCTCCGGCGACAACGGCGTGCCGCTGATCCGGTACCACATCGCCGACGAGGGCGGCGTGATCCCGTACGAGCGCATGCTGGAGTTCGCCGAGCGGCACGGTTTCCGGTCGGACGTCGCCGGCCCGCGGCATCCGTTCGTCTACGTGTTCGGCCGGAGCCATTTCACGCTGTCGTACTACGGCGCGAACGTCTACCCGGAGAACATCGCGGTGGGGCTGGAGCAGCCGGAGGTCAGCGGGTCGGTGACGGGCAAGTTCGTGATGGAGGCGGCCGAGGACGCCGACCACGACCGGCACCTGACGGTCACGGTGGAGCTGATGCCCGGCGAGAAGCCTGCCGACGAGGTCGCCCAGGCGGTGGGCGCCTCGATCCTGGCCCAGCTCCTGCGGCTGAACAGCGAGTTCGCGAACTATGTGCCGGTGGCGCAGCAGATGCCGTTCATCCGGTTGCGCGAGGCCGGGGACCCGGAGTACTTCCCACCCGGAGCCAAGCACCGGTACACCCGCTGAGGGTTCAGGCCCAAGTACGGCCGTTCAGGCGCCGACGGAGTCCGCGTCGAGGGTGCGGCGGACGACGACGAGCGCCACGTCGTCCTCGCGCGCCCCGAACGCCGCCAGCATACGCTCGGCGAACTCCTCCAGATCGTCCTCGACGGTCTCGGCGAGCTGCCTGGCCTTCTCCATGCTGTCGTCGAGCAGGATGTGCCGGTCCTCCAGCAGGCCGTCGGTGAACAGCATCATCGTGCCGCCGGGCGGCAGCTTGAGCCGGTCCACCTGGTACCGCTCGGGCACCGCGCCGAGCAGCAGGTTGCCCAGCGTGTGGTACGAGCTGCCGGGCCCGGCGAACAGCGGCGGCATGTGCCCTGCGTTGGCCAGCTCGATCTCGCCGGTGGCCGGGTCGATGAGCATCAGGCACACGGTGGCGGTCAGCCCCCGGTGGTAGCGCCGCATCATCTGGTTGAGCAGGTCGAGGGAGGCGCTCAGGTCCACCTGGGCGATGAGCGAGGCGCGCAGAGCGTGGCGCACCTCGGCCATGACGGTCGCGGCGTGCAGGGAGTGGCCCTCCACGTCGCCGACGGCGATCAGCACGCGTCCGTCGACCTGCAGCACCTCGTAGAAGTCGCCGCCGACCTCGACGTTGTCCACGGCGGGCTGGTAGCGCAGCGCGACCTGCAGGCCCGGCACCTCGGGGATGCGGCTGGGCAGCAGGCTGCGCTGCAGGGTCAGCGCGATGTCGTGCTCCTCGGTGTAGGCGCGCAGCGCGCCCAGCGCCAGGGCCAGCTCCTGGCCGAGCTGGCGCAGCAGGTTCACCTCGTCGGCGTCGAGCGGCGAGACGGCCTCGACGCCCAGGTAGACCGGCGACGGGGAGTTCTTGGTGCGGCAGAGCACGCCGGTGGTGGAGTCCTCGGCGCGCACGTCGGGCAGCAGGCTCTTCCATTCGCTGGTGGCCAGGGTGAACACCCGGGCCCTGGTGGCGTCCTTCAGCGTCCGCTCGGACAGACGTTCCAGCACGTCGGGGGCGGCGGGCTGGACACTGGCCGGCTCGCCGGGACGGGCGCGGAAGCGCCGGACCCGCCCGTCGGGCAGCATGGCGAGCGTGCCGCTGTAGCGGCCGAGCACCTCGGCGGTGCCCTCGACGGCCACGGTCAGCAGCTCGTCGAACGTCTCGGCCTCGTTCATCCGCAACGTCACCTCGGCGAGCTTGGCCAGGCGCTCGGCCATCAGCTCGGCCCGCCAGCGCGCCCGGTAGTAGCGCAGCATGGCCTCGACGGTCGCGGCGAACTCGGTGGGCTCGATGGGCTCGCTCAGGTAGGCGTCGGCCCCGCGTTCCAGCCCCTCGGTGCGGTCGGCGGGGGTGATCGCGTTGGCCGACACCTGGATGACGGGGATGGAGGCGGTGGCCGGGTTGGCCTTGATCAGCTCGCAGACCTCGTAGCCGTTGATGTCGGGCAGCCGGACGTCGAGGACGACCAGGTCGACCTGGTTGGCGGCGAGCAGGCCGAGGGCCTCCTCGCCGCCCCTGGCCTCCAGCACCTGGTGGCCCGACCGTCGTAGCCAGCTCGACAGGATGTAGCGCTTGGTGGGGGTGTCGTCCACCACCAGCACGCGTGCGGACTCAGACATCCTGGTCCTCTCCAGCACCGCCGTTCTCGCCCTGGCGGGCGCTGCGGATGGCCTGCAGGAGTTGTTCCCTGCGCAGCCCGTGCTTGGACAGTACCGGCCGGTTGCCGGGAGCGTGTTGCGGGGCGATGGTCACGATGACGACCGGGATGTCGCTCAGCCGCTCGTCCTCGGCCATCTGGTGCAGCAGCACGTGGCCGTCCACGCGGGGCATGAGCAGGTCGACCAGGATCACGTCGGGCGGGGAGGCGGCCATGACCTCCAGCGCGGCGGCGCCGTCGGCGGCCTCGTCCACGTGCACGGTGAAGCCGTAGAGCATACGGCGGGCGGTGGCGCGGAAGACCTCGTCGTCGTCGGCGATCAGCACGCGCTGGACCTCGGGCGTGCCGCTCTGGTGCGGCAGCCGCAGGGTGGCGGTGGTGCCCTCGCCCGGGGTGCTGGTGAGATCCAGCGTGCCGCCGAGGGCCTCGGCGAGCCTGCGCGCGTACGGCAGGCCGAGGCCGGTGCCCCTGGCCCTGACCTGGAGCGAGCCGGGAACCTGGTAGAAGTCCTCGAACACGCGCGTCAAGTGTTCCTCCGAGATGCCGATGCCGCTGTCCGTGACCGTGATGACGATCTCGCCCTTGGCTTCGTCGGCATGCGCGGCCAGCACTACCTGCCCGCTTTGAGTGAATTTGAGCGCGTTCGAGAGCAAGTTGCGCAGAATTCTGAGCAGCATGCTCTCGTCGGCGTACAGCTCGGTGGCCTCCGGCGTGATCTCGTGGCTCAGCGTCACGCCGGCGCGCTCGCTGGTCGGCCGCATCGTGACGTGCAACTGCCCGGCCATCCGCGCCAGGTTGACCAGCGTGGGCTGCGGGTCCAGGCGGCCGGACTCGGCCTTGGCCATGTCGAGCAGCTCGCTGACGAGTTCGAGCAGCGTCTGCGCCGAGTCGCCGATCAGCCCGATCTGGTGGGCCTGCTCCTCGGTCAGCGGCTCGCCGCCCTGGCCGGTCAGCAGCCGGACCAGGCCGATGACGGAGTTCAGCGGGGTGCGCAGCTCGTGGCTGACGGTGGCCCAGAACCGGTTGCGCGCGTCGATCGTCTCGCGGAGCTGGGCGGACTTCTCGTCCAGCTCGGCGTACAGGGCGACGACTCCCCTGTTGGTCTCCTCCAGCTCGGCCGACAGCTGGTTGTACATGGCCAGCACGCCGGTGTTGGTCTCCTGCAGCTCGGAGTTGAGCCGCAGCACGTCCTCCAGGGTCTCGGCCAGCTCCCTGTTCTGCTCGCGCAGCTCCTCCAGCGCGCTGATCGGCGCCAGCTTGGCGAGGTCGGCGCGGATGGCCGCCAGCGGGACGGCGGTCGCCCGCGGCCGCAGCCGCTTGGTGATCGTGACGTGGCCGTCGCCGAGGGCGATGTCGTCGACGAGCCGGCCGGCCAGCGTCACGCCTTCGGAGCGGTCCAAACCGGACGGCCTGGTGTGGCGGATGGTGATGGCGAGCACGTCGCCGCCCAGGGTGATCACCGCGGCGGCGCCCTTGCCGAAGGCCTCCCTGCCCACCTCGCTGAGGGCGGTGGCGACCCGGATCTGGTCCTGGGACTCCAGCCCGACCAGCTCGGCCGCGGCCCGGCCGAGGCGGCGCAGGACGAAGACGTCCTGGTCGGTGTCGAGCCTGACCCTGATGAGCTCAGTCGCCGCCATTGCCGGGCCTCACCGTCACCACGCAGGCGTCGTCACGCCTGCTGCCCGCCTCGCGCAGCAGGCCCGCGGCGATGACCGCGGGGGTGCGCGCGAACAGCCCCGGCACGTTCCCGGGGTCCCATCGGTCGGTCAGGCCGTCGGAGTGCATCACGACGGTGGCGTACGGGGGGATCTTGTACTCGTACTGGCGGAGCGTGCGTCCCTGGTGACCGGCGATGCCGGGCAGCGAGATCATGCCCTGCCGGCCGCCGGCGTCGGCGACCCAGCCGGAGACGTTGCCCAGCCCGGCGTAGGTGACGGTGTCCCGGCCGACCCGGGCGACCGCGACGGCGCCGCCGCGGGTCCCGCTCAGCCCGCGGTGCAGGTGTTCCAGGATCGACAGCGGCTCCTGGTCCTGGACCTGAGCGAACAGCTCGATGGCGGTCTGCGCGGCGATGGCGGCGATGTGGCCGTGGCCGAGGCCGTCGCACAGCATCACCGTGGTGCTCTCGCCGTTCTCGGCGATGGCGTAGCCGTCACCGCAGCTCACCTCGTCGCCGATCGGCCGGGTCAGGCCGCTGGCGCGCAGCGGAGGGCCGGGCGTGCCCTCGGCGGTGAAATGCATGACGAGCACAGTGCCCATGCCGGGCACCGAGTGAACGTCGTATCCGGTGGCGATGCGGGCGATGGCCCCCATGCCGATGCCGAGGGTGCCGGAGGTGGAGTAGCCGTCGCGCAGGGCGCGGGCCACGTCGGCCATGCCGGGGCCCTTGTCCACCGCGACGAGCTCCACGCCGGCCGGGGCCTCGGGGTGCGGCCGTACCAGGACGACGCCCTCCACGGCGTGCTTGACCAGGTTGGAGACGGCCTCGCTGACGGCCACGGCCGTCTGCCCGGTGCGGGTGGTGTCGAAGCCGGCCGCCTCGGCCAGCTCGACCGCCCGCCGCCGGACGGCGCCGACGGCACTCGGGTCCTCGGCGCGCACCCAGGCCGGGTTCACCTGGCCCACTTGGTCACCGTCACGGTCGTGCCCTTCCCGGGGGCGGAGATCAGGTCGAACTCGTCGACCAGCCGGCGGGAGCCGCCGAGGCCGAGGCCCATGCCGCCGCCGGTGGTGAAACCGTCCGTGAGCGCCTTGTCCAGGTCGGGGATGCCGGGGCCCTCGTCGCTGAAGACCAGCTTCAGGCCCCGTTTCCGGCCGTTTTCGACGAGGTCGATGCGCACGTCACCGCCGCCGGCGTAGACGAGCGCGTTGCGGGCCAGCTCGCTGGCCGCCGTGACGATCTTGGTCTGGTCCACGAGGGAGAGCCCGGCCTCGATCGCGAGGGTCCGCACGATCTGCCGGACCATCACGACGTCCGCGCTGCCCGCGATCGTCATCGTCTCGGTCACGTGGCGGCGCCCCTGACGTGGTCGAGCAGCGCCACTCCCTTCTCCAGGTTCAGTGCCGTGCGCACGCCGCCCAGCGACAGGCCGAGCTCGACCAGGGTGATCGCCACCGCGGGACGCATGCCGACGACCACGGTCTGGGCGTCCAGCATGCGGCACATGGTGGCGATGGTGGCCAGCATGCGGCCGATGAAGGAGTCGACGATCTCGACCGCGGTGATGTCGATGATCACGCCTCTGGCCCCGGTGGCGACGACCCGCTCGGCCAGGTCCTCCTGGAGGGCCAGCACGCTCTGGTCCTCCAGGTCGATCTGGATGGAGACGATCAGGATGTCGCCGAGCTTGAGTACGGGCACCCGGTCCATCAGGCGCCCTCCGCCCGGACGGCGATGCGGGCGTGCTTGGACTGCGTCACCTGCACGCCGCTGCGCCTGAAGGCGTGGGCGAGGGCGTCGGCCAGCGACGCCTTGGTGACGATGTCGCCGAACTCGATGCCGAGCGTGACGATGGTGTGCGCGATCTGCGGGCGGATGCCGGAGATGACGCATTCGGCGCCCATCAGCCTGGCGGCCACCACGGTCTTGAGGAGGTGCTGGGCCACCTGGGTGTCCACGGCCGGCACGCCGGTGATGTCGATCACAGCGTGCTCGGCGCCGGTGTCGACCAGGGTCTGCAGCAGCTTCTCCATCACGACCTGGGTCCTGGCGGAGTCGAGGGTGCCGATCAGCGGCACGGCGACGATGCCCTCCCAGAGCTTGACCACCGGGGTGGACAGTTCGAGCAGCTGCTCGGCCTGGTCCAGGATGATCTTCTCGCGGGCGTCGGCGAAGGTCTCGAAGGTGAGCAGGCCGAGGTCGTCGATGAGCCGGGAGAACCAGATGAAGCCGCGCAGGGCCTCGGGCTCGCCGTCGGCCTCGACGACTTCGTACAGGGCCTCCTTGAGCCCGAAGACCGCGCGGGCGGTGTCGGCGGGCTGGTGGCCCGCGCGGGCGCGGGTGCGGGAGAGCTCCGCGAGCAGCCCGCGGACGTCGGCGAGGTCTCCCTTGCCCTGATCGAGCGAGGACCGCAGGGCGCGGTAGATGTCGAGAAGCTCGTCCGACGGGGCCTTGGCGAGCTGCACCCAACGGGTGAGGATCTGCTCCTCGCGCTCACGGAGCAGCTCTTCGATGCGTCGCCGGGCGACGTCGGCTTGGACGGTCAAGGATCACTCCTGGGTTGGCTAGCGAGTGACGGTGTCACCGTATGTTAGAGCGATTTTTCCAGGTAGCGGACCGTTTGACGCCCGCCACTGTGCGCGACGGGCGGCTCCGCCAGGCATGCCCCCTTGAGCCCCGCCTTCCTGGGTAGATGAACGGCGGAGGCGAGTTTTGCTGACATGCTGTCGCCATCACCTTGACGGAGCCTCCGAGGGTTGTGACACTGTGTCAGAAACATTCGCGCGAGTTGGGGAAGTGCTGTGACGACGTCGTTCTCCGAGACCTTGAGGGCCGCCACCTGGGGCGACCACGAGTCGGCCGAGTCCGAGGGCTACCTCGCCGAGCTGATGAGCGGCCGGTTGACCGAGCACGAGTACGGCGAGATGGTCGCCCAGCACTACTTCGCCTACCTCGCCCTCGACGGCGTCTCCAAGGAGCTGGCCGCCCACCCGGTCGCCGGCCGCTTCGTCTTCCCCGAGCTGTACCGCGAGCCCGCCCTGGAACGCGACCTGGCCACCATCTACGGCCCCGCCTGGCGCGAGCGCGTCGCCCCCTCCAAGGCCACCCGGACCCTCCAGGCCCGCATCCACCAGATGACCGACTGGCCCGGCGGCTACGTCGCCCACCACTACACCCGTTACCTCGGCGACCTGTCGGGCGGCCAGTTCATCCGCATGGAACTGCAGAAGATCTTCGGCTACCGGGCCGGCGGCGGCGTCGACTTCTACATCTTCGACGAGGTCGGCAGCCTGCCGCGGTTCAAGACCGAGTACCGGGCCCGGCTCGACGCCCTCGGCGCGGAGCTCGACGAGCGCGAGCGGCAGCGGATCATCGGCGAGGTGCGGCTGGCCTACCAGCTCAACACCGAGGTCCTGGCCGAGCTCATGCACGTCGTCAGGGCCGCGGCGTAGCCGCCTGCGCCGGGTCGTCGCCGCCGTCCGGCGCCTGGGCCAGGACGGCCAGGCGCGTGGGCAGCCGCGGCGGGCGCTCGGCCCGGCCCTCGCCCGAGGCCAGCCGGTAGGGCACCAGGGTGACCATGACCCCGGGGAGCAGCAGCAGCCGGTCCCGCAGCCGGGCGGTCAGCCGGTTGTGCAGGGCCGGCTCCCACCAGCGGCCGGTGACGTAGTCGACGATGTAGACGGTCACGATCTGGTCGGGGTGCAGGGCCAGCCGGTCGCGTACGTGCCGCAGGATCGGGCCCACGGCGGTCCGGTAGGGCGCCTCGATCATCCTCAGCGGCACGGAGGAGGGCGCGTAGTGCTCCCAGCCCTCGCGCAGCTCGCGGGTCGCCTCCTCGTCGGTGCACACGTGCACGGCCTCCAGCCCGGCCGGGCGGGTGGCCGCGGCGTAGGCGACCGCCTGGAGCGCGGGGCTGCCCAGCCGGGAGACCAGCACCATGGCGTGGGCGCCGCCCGGCAGCTCGACGGGCGTGTCCGGCGTGGTGGCCGCCCGTACCTGGTCGTAGTGCCGCCTGATGCCCTTCATGAGCGCGAACAGGCCCGGGATGGCCAGGCAGACCAGCCAGGCGCCGTTGGCGAACTTGGTGACCAGCACGATCACCAGGACGGCGGCGGTCACCGTCGCGCCGGTCGCGTTGACGGCCTGGCGCCGCCGCACGCCGGGCGAGCGCGGCCCGGTCCGCTGCCAGTGCCGCACCATGCCGGCCTGGCTCAGCGTGAAGGAGATGAAGACGCCGATGATGTAGAGCTGGATGAGCCGGGAGCTGTTGGCGTCGAAGACGACGAGCAGCACGGCCGCGGCCGTCGCGAGCAGCAGGATGCCGTTGCTGAAGACCAGCCGGTCGCCGCGCTTGTGCAGCTGGCTGGACAGGTAGGAGTCGGCGGACAGGATCGAGGCCAGCATGGGGAACCCGTTGTAGGCGGTGTTGGCCGCCATGATCAGGATCGCCGCGGTGCTGGCCTGGAGGAAGGCGTACAGGACGCCGCGGCCGAGCACGGCGTCGCCGATCTGGGCCAGGGCGGTGGGCTCGACGTACCCGGCGGGCATCCCGGCGAGCCGGCCGGGGTGGTCGGGGTCGGTCATCCGGACGTGGGTGAGCAGGGCCAGCACGGTGATGCCGGAGAACATGGTGACCGACAGCACGCCCATGATCGCCAGGGTGTTCGCCGCGTTCCTGCTCTTGGGCCGGCGGAAGGCGGGCACGCCGTTGCTGACCGCCTCCACCCCGGTCAGCGCCGTGCAGCCGGAGGCGAACGCGCGCAGCACCAGGAAGACGGCGACGAAGCCGACGGGCTGGTAGAGCGGCTCGATGGTGAAGCCGGCGCTGACCGCCCGGGGATGCTCGCCGGTCAGCAGCCGCCAGGCGGCGACCAGGAACATCAGGTAGACCGCGGCGATGAAGGCGTAGGTGGGCACCGCGAACCCGCGGCCGGACTCGCGGGTGCCGCGCAGGTTGACCAGGGTGAGCAGCGCGACGCAGGCCACGCTCAGCGGCGCCGACCAGCGGTTCAGGCCGGGCGCGTAGGAGGTGATGGCGTCCACCCCGGCGGCGACGGAGACGGCGACGGTCAGCACGTAGTCGACCAGCAGCGCGCTGGCGGCGACCAGGCTGGCGTTGACGCCCAGGTTCTCCCGGCTGACCACGTACGCGCCGCCGCCGCCCGGGTAGGCGTAGCAGGTCTGCCGGTAGGACACGATGATGATCACCAGCATGGCCACGATGGCCAGGGCGATCCAGCCGGTCACGTGCAGCAGGGCGAGGCCGCCCAGGGTGAGGGCCATGATGATCTGCTCGGTCGCGTACGCCACCGACGAGATCGGGTCGCTGCAGAAGACCGGCAGCGCCAGCCGCTTGGGCAGGAGCTGCCGTTCCAGGTGCTGGGTGCGCAGCGGCCGGCCGACCAGGGCCCGCTTGGCCCGCTCCCACGGGGAGGCGGTGGTCATGGGCGTTCCCGCC
Organism: Nonomuraea sp. NPDC049655; assembly: GCF_044465465.1. Classification (NCBI taxonomy): domain Bacteria; kingdom Bacillati; phylum Actinomycetota; class Actinomycetes; order Streptosporangiales; family Streptosporangiaceae; genus Nonomuraea; species Nonomuraea sp. NPDC049655. The sequence goes on along the minus strand of NZ_JBITLS010000001.1, from coordinate 894,560 downwards.
TCCTTCCGGTCAGCCGGCGATCGCCCTGCCGAGCAGGTAGCCGAGGCTGACGACGGCCAGGCCGAGCACCAGGTTCATGGCGATGTCGGCCAGCGCCCGGCCGGTGGACCCGGCGGCCAGCAGCTTCCAGGTGTCGGCGCTGAAGGTGCTGAACGTGGTGAGCGCGCCGCAGAACCCGGTGCCGACCAGCGACAACACGGCCGGCGGCAGGGCGTCGCGGGAGGCGATGCCCATCAGGACGCCGAGCACGCCCGAGCCGATGACGTTGACGGCCAGCGTGCCCCAGGGCATCGCCTTGCCGGCCGCCCGGGTGACGCCGGCGTCCACGAGGTAGCGGGCCGGCGCGCCGATCAGGCCGCCGACGAAGACGACCAGCACGAGGATCATCGACGGCCGCCCAGCCGCAGGCCCGCCCAGACGGCCAGCAGGCCCAGGACGACGCTGAGCACCAGGTAGAGCGCCGCCCAGCCGGCCGCGCCGCCGACGGTGAGCTCGCGGACGCCGTCCACCAGGTGCGAGAAGGTGGTGAAGCCGCCCAGGAAGCCGGTGCCGAGCAGCGCCTTGACCGGCATGCGGTGCAGCGGGTGGCGGGTCAGCTCGCCGGTGAGCAGGCCCAGCAGCAGGCAGCCGAGGACGTTGACCACCAGCGTGGGCCAGGGCAGCGGGTGGTCGGCGCCCATCAGGGTCTGGGTGAGCAGGTGACGGGCGACCGCGCCGACGCCGCCGCCCACCCCGACCAGGACGAGCGCGCGGGCTGGATGGCGGGTGGCGGCCATCAGTCCTCCGTCCCGAGCTGCGCGTCGGTGCCGGCGAGCTGTTCGGCCTCGGTCTCGCGCATCCGGCACAGCCGGTCCACGACGCGGCCGATGAGGTAGGTGACGACGAAGGAGTAGAGGCCCACCACGACGATCGCGGCGAGCTGCTTGAGCAGCACCTCGATCGAGCCGCCGTACAGCAGGCCCTTGGTCCTGGTGGCGCTGACGCCGGTCGCGAGCAGGCCGATGAGGGCCGTGCCGACGATGCCGCCCGCGCCGTGCACGCCGACGACGTCGAGGGTGTCGTCGTAGCCGAGGACGAGCTTCCAGGTGACCGCGTACGACACCACGACGGCGGCCACGATGCCGATGACCAGGGCGCCCTCGGCGTTGACGAAGGCGCAGGCGGGCGTGATCGCCACCAGCCCGGCCAGCGCGCCGGTGGCCGAGCCGAGCCGGGTGAAGTGCCGGTACCGCAACCACTCCAGGACGAGCCAGGTCAGCATCCCGGCGGCCCCGGCGATCATGGTGGTCAGGAAGGCGTTGACCGCGATGCCGCCGTCGGCCATGGCCGAGCCGGCGTTGAAGCCGAACCAGCCGAACCACAGCAGGCCCAGCCCGAGCATGACGAACGGGATGTTGCTCGGCAGGGGCGGCTCCTTCCTGCGGAAACGCACGCCGGGGCCGAGCGCGAGGGCCAGCGCCAGGCCGGCCATGCCGGAGTTCAGCTCGACCACCAGGCCGCCGGCGAAGTCGAGCACGCCCCACCGGCTGATCCAGCCCTGCCGGTCGAACACCCAGTGCGCGATCGGGAAGTACACCAGCGTCACCCAGACGACGGAGAACACGATCCACGGCCCGAGCCGGGTCCGGCCGGCGACCGAGCCGCTGATCAGGGCCACCGTGATGATGGCGAAGGTGAGCTGGAACAGCGCGAAGGCGTAGGTGGGGACGCGGCCGTGCAGCATCGTGGGCGTGATGTCGGCGAAGCGCAGGTCGCCGAAGCCGATCACGCCGGCGCCCCCCACGTCGGGGCCGAAGACCAGCCCGTAGCCGTAGCCGAACCACAGGATCGTGACCAGGGCGATCGAGACGAAGCTCATGAAGAGCATGCTGAGCACGTTCTGGGCGCGGACCATGCCGCCGTAGAAGAAGGCCAGTCCGGGCGTCATGAGCAGCACCATGGCGGCGCTCACGAGCACCCAGGCCGAATCGCCGGTGTTGAGCCCTGGCGGCATCGCCCGACCTCCCTTCCTGTCCCCAGACAGAGATGATCGGGCGCACCGGACGCAAAACTCCCTAATAAAGCGCCTTTGCCGGGCATGTGCATTGTTGAGGCGCTCTTAGTCCTCGACGGCTTTCGCAAAGAATGTCCATCCAACCGCCGCCGCCGCGTGGCCCGCCGCCCGCAGGGGAATGCTGCCGCTCGTCAACCAGGTTCCGGCGAGAGAGGCAGGCGGACATGCGCGCCGAGATGCCCGACCTGCCGCTCGCCACGCTCCGCGGCGTCAGCCAGGTTGACCTGCAGAACAACCTGGGCACCGCTATCTGCTTCGTCGTCGCGCTGCTCGCCGCCGGATGGCAGTTCGCGCTGTTCGGCCTGGTCGGCGCCGCCGTGGGCACGCTCACCGCCTGGTTCCTCGGCGCGTCCAGGGAGAGCGTGGCCGCGGGGCTGGAAGGGTTCAACGGCACGCTGATCGGCGTCGCGCTGGTGCTGTACTTCCAGGCCCGGTGGATCACGCTGCTGCTGGTCGTCGTCGGCGCGATCATGGGCAGCGTCCTGACGTCGGCGCTCAGGACGCTGCTCGGGCCGCACGACCTGCCGGGGCTCACGGCGCCGTTCTGCGCGGTGGCCACGATCATGGTGGTCGGCGGCCCGGCCTACGAGCGGGTCTGGCGCCGGCACGTCCTGGCGGCGCCGCCGTCGGCGACGTCCCCGGGGACCGCGGTGACGTTCGCCGACCTGTGGCAGGGGCTGCTGAACGGCGTCGGCCAGGTGTTCTTCCAGGGCAAGTGGTACATCGGCCTGATCTTCCTGATCGGCCTGGCGTTCGCCGGGTGGCGGGTGGCGGGGGCCGCGCTGGCCGCCAGCGCCGTCGGGATCCTGGTGGCCGTGCTGCTCGGCGCGCCCGCGGCCGACATCGGCGCCGGCCTGTACGGCTACAACGCGGTGCTCACCGGCATCGCGCTGTGCTGCGCGTTCGTCGTGCCGACCGTCCTCGGCCTGCTGTACGCGCTGGCCGGCGTGGTGTCGGCGACCGTGCTGACGGCGTTCGTCGGCCACCTGTTCGCGCCGGTCGGCGGGCACACCCTGACCTGGCCGTTCGTCCTGGTCACCTGGATCTTCCTGGCGGCGGTCCCGGCGTTCTCCGGCGTCCGGCGCGCTTGCACCTAAGGAGAGCTCATGAACCTCGCACCGCGCGAGATCGACAAGCTGCTGATCTACGTCGTCGCCGACCTGGCCGCCAAGCGCCGCGAGCGCGGCGTGAAGCTGAACTACAGCGAGGCGGTGGCGCTGATCAGCGTCGCGGTCCTGGAGGCCGCCCGGGACGGCAGGACGGTGGCCGAGTGCATGGAGCTCGGCAAGCAGGTGCTCGGCGCCGGGGACGTCATGCCCGGGGTGCGCGAAATGCTCAAGCTGATGCAGGTCGAGGCGTCGTTCAAGGACGGCTCCAAGCTCGTTTCCTGCCACGACCCCATCGGCGGCTGACACCGCCGCGACCAGAAAGGAGCGGTTCGCCATGACGGACACGGACCGGATCATGTACGGGGACGAGCCGATCGAGATCAACGCCGGTCGCGCCACGGTCACCCTGACCGTGCGCAACACCGGCGACCGGGCCATCCAGGTCGGCTCGCACTTCCACTTCTTCGAGGCGAACCGGGCGCTCAGCTTCGACCGCGAGAAGGCGTACGGCATGCATCTCGACATCCCGGCCGGCACCGCCGTACGCATCGAGCCGGGCGACACCCACCAGGTCACCCTGGTCGAGTTCGCCGGCGGCATGCGCGTCGTCGGCTTCGCCGGACTGGTGGACGGCGGCCTGCGGGCCAGGGACAGCCGCACCCGCGCCCTGCGCCGCCTGGCCGAGCTCGGGTACGCCGACCAGCCGGAGCCGGGGGCCACGGTCCGCGCGCCGGGCGAGGAGCCGCCCGCGCGCAAGGAGCCGCCCGCGCGCAAGGCGGCCGCCAAGAAGGCCGCCCCCAAGGAACCGGCCGCCAAGGAACCGGCCGCCAAGAAGCCGGCCGCCAGGAAGAAGAAGGCCTGAGCCGATGAGCACCATGAACCGCAAGCAGTACGTCGCCATGTTCGGCCCGACCGTGGGCGACCGGGTCCGGCTGGCCGACACCAACCTGGTGATCGAGATCGAGAAGGACCACACGGCCGGCTTCTACGGCGACGAGGCCGTCTACGGCGGCGGCAAGACCGCCCGCGACGGCATGGCGGCCGACCCCGGCTCCCAGAACGCCACGATCGCGCTCGACCTGGTGATCACCAACGCGGTCGTGCTGGACCCGGTGCTCGGCGTGGTCAAGGGCGACATCGGCATCAAGGACGGGCGGATCGTCGGGATCGGCAAGGCGGGCAACCCGCACACCCAGAACGGCGTGGACCGCCGGCTGGTGATCGGCGCCGGGACGGAGGTGCTGGCGGGCGAGAACATGATCGCCACGCCGGGGGCGATCGACCCGCACGTGCACCTGATCGCGCCGCAGCAGGCCGAGGCCGCGCTCACCAACGGCGTCACGACGCTGATCGGCGGCGGCACCGGCCCCACCGACGGCACCCGCGGCACCACCTGCACTCCCGGCCCGTGGAACATCGGCCGCATGTTGCAGGCCGTCGAGGCGCTGCCGGTGAACATCGGCATCATGGCCAAGGGCAACGCCAGCCTGCCGGCCGCGCTGGCCGAGCAGATCGAGGCCGGGGCGTGCGCGCTGAAGGTGCACGAGGACTGGGGCTCCACCCCGGCGGTGGTGGACTGCGCGCTGCGCGTCGCCGACGAGTACGACGTCCAGGTGGCGCTGCACGCCGACAGCCTCAACGAGGCCGGCTACCTGGAGGACACGATCAGCGCCATCGACGGCCGGGCGATCCACACCTTCCACACCGAGGGCGCGGGCGGCGGTCACGCGCCGGACATGATCCGCATCGCCGGTGAGCCGAACGCGCTGCCGTCCTCGACGAACCCGACGCTGCCGTACACCATCAACTCGGCCGACGAGCTGCTGGACATGGTGATGGTCTGCCACCACCTCAACCACGACATCCCCGAGGACGTCTCCTTCGCCGACAGCCGGGTGCGGGTGGAGACCATCGCGGCCGAGACCGTGCTGCAGGACATGGGCGTGATCAGCATGTTCTCCTCCGACTCCCAGGCGATGGGCCGGATCGGGGAGACCTTCACCCGCGCCTTCCAGACCGCCCACCACTGCAAGGACCAGCGCGGCCGGCTGCCGGAGGACTCCGAGCGCAACGACAACGCGCGGGTGCTGCGCTACCTGGCCAAGCTGACCATCAACCCGGCCCGGACGACCGGCATCGCCGAGCACGTCGGCTCGCTGGAGGACGGCAAGCTGGCCGACGTCGTGCTGTGGCCGTTCACGTCGTTCGCGGCCAAGCCGGCGCTGGTGGTCAAGGGCGGCCTGATCAACTGGTCGCAGATGGGCGACCCGAACGCGTCGCTGCCCACGCCGCAGCCGGTCTACTACCGGCCGATGTTCGGCGCGATGGGGATGGCGCAGCGCAAGAGCAACGTGACCTTCCTGCCGGACGCCGCCATCGCCGCCGGAGTGCCGGAACGGCTCGGCCTGCAACGGCTGATCGCCAAGGTGCGCCACACCAGGACGGTGGACAAACGGCACATGATCCGCAACAACGCGCTGCCCAGGATCACCGTGGACCCCGAGACGTACAAGGTCACGGTGGACGGCGAGCACGCGACCATCGCGCCGGCCCGCGAGCTGCCGCTGAACCACCTGTTCTTCCTGGCATGAGCCTGCTCGCCCAGCTCCAGCTCACCGACTCGGCCTTCCCGGGCGGCCTCTACACGCTCTCGCACGGGCTGGAGGCGTACGCGCAGGCCGGCCCGGTGGACGTCGCCGCGCTGCTGGAGGACCTGCTGCTGCACGCGGCGGGGCCGGGCGACGCCACCGCCCTGGTCCTGACCCACCGGGCGGTGACGGCCGGCGACTGGGACGCGCTGATCGAGGTGGACCGGCGGCTGCACGCCGTCAAGCTCGGCCGGGAGATCCGGGCCGCCGCCACCAGGACCGGCAACCAGGTCCTGCGCACGGCCGCCCTGGTCTTCGCGACCCCGGCGCTGGCCCGCCTGTCGGAGCTGGTCGAGGCCAGGGTCACGCCGGGCAACCACGCCGTCGTGCTGGGCACGGCCTACGCCGGGCTGGGCGTCCGGGAGGCCGACGCGGTGACCGGCGACCTGTACGCGTTCGCCGCGAGCTGGGTCAGCGCCGCCGTACGGCTGCGCCTGCTGGACTTCCGACAGGCCCAGGCCACCCTGTACGGCGCGGCCGGCGCGATCGGGCGGGCCGCCGGGCGCGCCCTGGCCGCCCGCGGCCCGCTGGACCTGCACGCCGCCACGCCGCTCGCGGACACGATGAGCGCCGCCCACGAACGGGCCGAGGCCCGGCTGTTCACCACCTGAGAAGGGAAGCGTCCCGATGCATCACCACCACCCGCACCCGCACCCCGCCGTGAACGTGCCCGCGGGCACCGCCATGGACCGCGTCTTCAAGATCGGCGTCGGCGGCCCGGTCGGCTCCGGCAAGACCGCCCTCATAGAGGCGCTGGTGCCCGTGCTGCTCGACCGGGGACGCAGCCTGGCCGTCGTCACCAACGACATCTACACCCAGGAGGACGCCCAGCACGTCCGGCGCACCCTGGACGGCGTGCTGGACCCCGAGCGGGTCGTGGGCGTCGAGACCGGCTCCTGCCCGCACACCGCCGTGCGCGACGACCCGACGATGAACCTGGCCGCCGGGGCCGAGCTGCTGGAGCGCTTCCCCGACATCGACACGCTGCTGTTCGAGAGCGGCGGCGACAACCTGACCCTCACCTTCAGCCCCGTCCTGGCCGACGTCTACGTCTTCGTCCTGGACACCGGCGAGGGGGACAAGATGCCGCGCAAGAGGGGTCCCGGCATCACCGATTCGGACCTGCTGGTCATCAACAAGATCGACATCGCGCCGTACGTGCGGGCCGACCTGGAGGTCATGGCGCGCGACGCCGACCGGGTCCGCGACGGGCGGCCGGTCGTGCTCACCGACGCCCTGCGCGGCACCGGTGTGACCGAGGTGGCCGACTTCGTCCTCAGCGGGGCGCCGGCGTGCTCGCCGGCCCGGTAGACCGGCTGGCCGCCGGCCACTACACGATCGACTCGGTCCCGGCGGACGTGGCCCGGCACGCCGGCGTGCCCGACACCCTGCCGGTCGGCAGCCCCGGCAAGGTCGGCGTGCTGGAGCTGGCGTTCGAGCGGCGGGGCGGGCGCACCGAGCTGACCGGCCACTTCCAGAAGGCGCCGCTGCAGATCATGCGGCCGCACTACTACGACCCGGCCCGGCCCGACCTGCCGTACGTGATGGTGATGTCCACCGGCGGCGGCGTGCTCCAGGGCGACCGCCACCGGCTCGACGTCGCCTGCGGCGCGGGCGCGTCCGTGCACGTCACCACGCAGGCGGCCACCAAGCTCTACCGGATGGAGCAGGACTACGCCACCCAGCTCGTCTCGCTCACCGCCGGGCCGGACGGCTACCTGGAGTACCTGCCGGACCCGGTGATCCCCTTCGCCGGGTCCCGGTTCTACCAGCGCACCCTGGTGAGCGCCGGGCCCGGCGCCACGGTGATCGTCGGGGAGACCGTGCTGGCCGGGCGGCTGGCCCGCGGCGAGCGGCACGCCTACACCGCGTACTGCAACGACCTGGACGTCCGCGACGCCGGCGGCGGGCTGCTGTTCGCCGACCCGCTCAGGCTCGTGCCCGAGCGCGCCCCGGTCACCGGGCCGGCGATGTTCGGCGAGCACGGCGTGCTGTCCAGCCTGTACGTGATCACCTCCGCCGTGCCCGCGGCCGAGCTGGCCGGCGCGCTGCACGAGGTGGCGGCGGGCAGCGGGCTGCCCGGCGGGGCCAGCACGCTGCCGAACGGGGCGGGCGCCTGGGCCAGGCTGCTCGGGCCGGAGTCGCCGCCCGTCCTCGCCGCCCTGGAACGCCTGTGGGACCTCGCCCGGCGCGCCGTCACCGGCCACCCGGCCCCTGACCGGCGCAAACCCTGACCCCGGCGCGCGCCGGCGCGGGGCTCCCGGGAGCAGCCACGGGTGCGCCGGCGCGGGGCTCCCGGGAGCGGTCAGGGGTGCGCCGGCGGCGATCCGGCCTACCATGGGCCTATGCCCCGCATCTCGGCCGCCACGATCGGCGAGCATCGCGCCCAGACGCGCGACCGCATCCTGCAGGCCGTCTCGCGGCTGTCCAGGGCCCAGGGCATCGACGCCATCTCCCTGACGGACGTGGCCCACGAGGCCGGCATCACCCGCACGGTCCTGTACAACTACTTTCCCGACAAGGCCGCGCTGCTGCTGGCCTTCACCGAGCGCGTCACCAGCTACTTCATCGAGAGCTACGAGCGGGAGCTGCCCGAGCACGCCTCGCCCGCCGACCGGTTGCGGGCCTTCGTCCGGCTGCAGCTCGCGGGGCTGCTCGCCCACCCCCATCCGGGCGCGGCCGACCTCGGCGCGGCGCTCGGGCCCGACGCCTACCAGCAGCTCGCCGAGCACGTCGCGCCCATGCAGCGGGTGCTGGTGGAGATCCTCGACGACGGCGTGCGGGCGGGCGACTTCCAGGTGCCCGAGGTGGGCGCGACGGCGCGGATGGTGCTGGCCGTCATCGGGGCCGAGCGGGTGCCGCTGATCAGCGGCGAGGTCACGGTCGAGACGGCCGAGCAGGCCGTGTCCGGTTTCGTGCTCCGGGCTCTCGGCGCCCGCCCGTAGGGGCCGAACGCCGGGGTGGCCGCCGGAGGCCGCCGGGCACGGTGACAAGATTGTCGGATGGGACAGAACGGTCACATCCAGGTGAAGTCGGCGCGCGGGCGGTGGATTCTCGGCGCGACCGTGCTCGGCTCCGGGCTGGCCCTGCTCGACAGCACCGTGGTCAACGTCGCGCTGCCGTTCCTCGGCAAGGAGCTGCACGCGGCCATGGACGGCCTGCAGTGGACCGTCAACGCCTACACCCTCACCCTGGCGGGCCTGATCCTGCTGGGCGGGTCGCTCGGCGACCGCTACGGGCGGCGCAAGATCTTCCTGATCGGCACGGTGTGGTTCGCCGTGGCCTCGGCGCTGTGCGGCCTGTCGCCGAACATCGAGTTCCTGGTGGGGGCGCGCGCGTTGCAGGGCGTCGGCGGCGCGCTGCTCACCCCGGGGTCGCTGGCCATCATCCAGGCGTCGTTCGTCAGGCAGGACCGGCCGCGGGCGGTCGGCGTCTGGTCCGGGCTGGGCGGCGTGGCCAGCGCGATCGGGCCGCTGCTGGGCGGCTGGCTGGTGCAGACGGCGGGCTGGCGGTGGGCGTTCCTGATCAACCTGCCGTTCGCGCTGATCGTGGTGCTGGTGACGCTGCGGCACGTGCCGGAGAGCCGCGACGAGCAGGCGGCCGGGCGGTTCGACGTCCTGGGCTCGCTGCTGGCCGCGCTGGCGCTGGCCGGGATCACGTACGGGCTGATCGAGAAGGGCGCGCCGGTGCCGCTGATCGTGGGGGCGCTGCTCGGGGCGGCGTTCGTGGTGACCGAGCGGCGCAGGTCGCCGCAGGCGCTGGTGCCGGTCGCCATCTTCAGGAACCACGTCTTCACGGCGGTCAACGTGGTCACGCTCATCATGTACGCCGCCATGGGCGTGGTGTTCTTCCTGCTGGTGATCCAGCTCCAGGTGGTCTCCGGGTTCTCGCCGATCGCGGCCGGGCTGTCGATGTTGCCGACCACGATCCTGATGATGCTGCTGTCGTCGCGGGCCGGGGAGACGGCCCGGCGGCTCGGGCCGCGCTGGCCGATGACGATCGGGATCCTGCTGGCGGGGGCCGGGTTCGTGCTGATGAGCATGATCGGCCCGCACGCCTCCTACCCGCTGCTGGTGCTGCCCGCGGTGACCGTCTTCGGGCTCGGCCTGTCGGCGGCCGTCGCGCCGCTGACCGCGACGGTGCTGGCCACGGCCGACGAGCGTTACGCCGGCACGGCCAGCGGCGTCAACAACGCCGTGGCCCGCACCGGGAGCCTGCTGGCGGTGGCCGCCGTGCCGCCGCTGGTCGGCCTGGTGGGCGACGCGTTCGAGAACCCGCCGGTGTTCGACGCCGGGTTCCGGGCGGCCATGCTGATCAGCGCCGCCATGATGGCGGTCGCCGCGGCCGTCACGTTCTTCACCATCAGGACGAACGTGCTGGCCGGGGAGCCGGAGACGGCTAGTACGTGAACGCCTGACTGCGCACGCTGTTGTCGAAGTTGGACAGCAGCAGCTCGGGCTCGCCCACTGAGCGCACGCCGGGCAGCCGGGTCAGCAGTTCCCGGAACATCGTGCGCATCTCCTGCCTGGCCAAATTGGCGCCGAGGCAGAAGTGCGGGCCGGGCCCGCCGAACCCGACGTGGGGCTTGGTGTCGCGGGTGATGTCGAAGGTGTCGGGGTCGGGGAAGACCGACTCGTCGCGGTTGGCCGAGCCGTAGAACAGCACGACCTTGTCGCCCTGCTTCAGCTCCAGCCCGCGCAGCGTGTAGTCCTCGGTGACCGTGCGGCGGAACTGCATGATGGGCGAGACGTAGCGGACCATCTCCTCGATCGCGCCGTTGATGTGGGCGTCGAAGTCGGAGGTCAGCAGCTCGCGCTGGGCCGGGTTCTCGGTGAGCAGCCGGATGCCGTGGGCCATGGTGTTGCGGGCGGTCTCGTTGCCCGCCACCAGCAGCAGCGAGAAGAACGAGCCCAGCTCCTTGTCGGTCAGCTTCTCGCCGTCGGGGTTGGCGTTGACCAGGAGCGAGACCAGGTCGCCCTTGGGCTCGGCGACGCGCTCGTGGCCGAGCTTGATGACCATGCGCTGCAGGGCCAGCAGGGCCAGCATGTTCTGGCCGGCCATCTGGACGCTGCGGGCCAGGCTGGGACGCACGCCGGTGTAGGCGGTGGAGATGTCGACGTGCTGGTGGACCTTGGCGCGCAGCTCCTGCGGGATGTCGAGCATGTCGCAGATGACGTGGATGGGAAGCTTGGCGGCCACCTGCGTGACGAAGTCGCGCGGGCCCTCCTTGACGACGTCGTCGACGATGCGGGCGCAGGCGGCCTCGATGTCGCCCTGGAGCCCCGCCAGCATCCTGGGGCTGAACGAGCGCGTCACGATGCGGCGCAGGCGGGCGTGGCGGGGGTCGTCCATGTTGACCATGGACTCGCCGAACACCTGCTTGACCCAGCCCGGCGGCTCGGGGTTGGTCACGGCGGGCTCGCTGGAGAAGATCTTGGCGTTGCGGCTGGCCTCGACCACGTCCGCGTGCCGGACGAGGGCGTAGAAGCCCTTGCCGGAGCGGAGGAAGGGCACCTTCTTCTCCGGGAAGAACACCGGGTGCTCCAGTTGCCGGAGCCGGGCGAAGGCCTCATTCCGCTCTTTGAGCGGTTTGCGCCAGAAGTCCAGATCAGCGAGGTCGATGTCCACCCGTCTATCCTGGCACGCTCCCGCGCCCCGGCGGACGGGCCGAAAGTCCCTTCCGAAGCGGATGTGCATCGTGCCCTCCTGGCCCGTTCTCGTGGCGTTAAGTCCGGGTTCGGCCTGGACGGAGATGACTGTCGGTATGAACGCGTTGCTCGCCGTCTGCCTGGTCGCTCCCCTCGTGTCCGGTGCCGCACCCGCCGCCGCACCCGGGTGCGGCGGGCACCCCCTCGACTTCGACGGCGACGGCCGCGCCGACATCGCCGTCGCCGCTCCCTACGACGACTCCAGGGCCGGTTCGGTGACCGTCATGTACGGCTCGGGCCGGACCGTCAAGCTCACCCAGCCCGGCGCGGAACCCGGGGACGCCTTCGGCTCGGCGCTGGCCGTCGGCGACTTCGACGGCGACCGCTGCGCCGACCTGGCGGTCGGGGTGTCGGAGGAGTTCGCCGGAAAGCGGGTGCCCGGCGCGGACGGCAACGGCGTCGTGCAGATCTTCGACGGCTCCCCCGCCGGGCTGGTCGCCGGCGAGGAGCTGGCCCCGGCCCGGCGGGGCAGCGACCGGTTCGGCGCGGCGCTGGCGGCCGGCGACTTCGACGGCGACGGCCGCGACGAGCTGGCCGTGGGCTCCCCGAGCCACGCCTCGGGCGGCGCGGTCACCGTCTACGGAATGAAGGGCCGCACGGCGTACCAGATCACCCAGAAGACGTCGTGGGTGCGGCAGTCGGCGAACGTCACCGACCAGTGGGGCGGGGCGCTGGCGGCCGGCGACTTCGACGGCGACGGCCGCGACGAGCTGGCCGTCGGCGCGCCCGCCGACAGCGTGCGCCTGGACGGCCAGGGATCGGTGACCGTGCTCGACCCGCGCGCCCGCCGGGCCCGGCTGCTCACGCAGAGCTCGCCGGGGATCGCCGGCGCGTCGGAGAAGTGGGACGCCTTCGGCGCGGCCCTGGCCACCGGCGACTTCAACGGCGACGGCCGCGACGACCTGGCGATCGGCGTCCCCGGCGAGGGCCTCAGCGAGAACCAGCGGGCCATGGACTACGGCGACGGCACCGTGGACGTCCTGTACGGCTCGCGCGCCGGCCTGCGCACCCACGGCAGCGAGGCGTGGTCGCAACGCTCGCTGAAGGGCGAGCCGCGCTACTACGACCGGTTCGGCGCGGCGCTGGCCGCCGGGGACTTCACCGGCGACGGCAGGGACGAGCTGGCCGTCGGCGTGCCCGGCGAGCACGCCGTCCAGGTGCTCCAGGGACGCGCGTCGGGCGGCCTGACCCGGAAGGGGAACCTGCTGATCAAGGGCAGGGGACGCGACTTCGGCGCCGCGCTGGCCGCGCTGCCCGGCGGGGCCGGCCGCTACCGCGCGCTGACCGCCGGCCGCCCCCTGGACGGGCTGCTGGTCGCCGCCCCAGACCAGGGCCTGGTCATGTACGCCCCCGGCGTCCGCGAGACGGGCCTGCGCCTGGGCCGCCTCCGCCAGGTCTCCCAGGGCGCCGGCCTGTACGGCTACACCTTCGGCTGAACACCCCCTGGGCTCTCAGCGGGTGGCAGCAGCACGCGGAACAGGGCGCCCTTGCCCGGCTCCCCCTCGGTCATGATGACGCCGCCGTGCGCCTCGACCAGCGTCGCCGCGATCGACAGCCCCAGCCCGGCCCCGCCCACCCCGCGCGCCGGATCGGCCCGGTAGAACCGCTCGAACACCCGCTCGGCCACCTCCGGCGGGAACCCCGGCCCCTCGTCGGCCACCTCCACCACGGCCCGCTCGCCGTCCACCCCGACGCGCACCTCGAACGGCGTCCCGGGCGGCGTGTGCTGCAGCGCGTTGCTCACCAGGTTCCCGACCACCTGGCCGAGCCGCGACTCGTCGCCGGTCACCAGCACCTCGCCCTCGCCGCCGTCCAGGCGGACCAGGTCGATCCGCCGATCGGGGGCGAGCGTCTGGGCGTCGATCACGGCGGTCGCGGCCAGACTGAGCAGGTCCACCGGCCGTCGTGCCAGCTCCCGCCGCTGGTCCAGCCTGGCCAGCAGCAGCATGTCCTCCACCAGCAGGCCCATGCGCGCGGCCTGCCCCTCGATCCGGCTCAGCAGCCGCACGGCCTCGGCCAGGTCCTTCTCCTCCCCCAGCCGGAACAGCTCGGCGAACCCCCTGATCGAGGTGAGCGGCGTGCGCAGCTCGTGCGAGGCGTCGGCCATGAACCGGCGCATGACCTCCTCCGAACGCCGCGCCGCCGTCGCCGACTCGCGCGCCGACTCCGCCGCCGCCTCCCGCTCGCGCACCGCCGACTCGATCTGGGCGAGCATGCCGTTGAGCGAGCGGCCCAGCTTGCCGACCTCGGTGGTGCTCGCCCACATCGGCACCCGGCGCGACAGGTCGCCGCCCGCGATGTCCTTGGCGGTGCGACCGATCTCGCGCAGCGGGCGCAGGCTCCGCCGTACCAGCCAGTAGCAGGCGACGCCCAGCACGGCCAGCGTGCCGCCGCCGGCGAAGGCCACGATGAGGGCGAGCCTGGCCACCGTGCCCTCGACGTCGCCGAGGCTGATGGCGATCACCCGGCTGTGGCCGTCGCGGGCCGGGACGGCGACCACCCGCCAGTCCGGCCCGCCGGACGCGCGCGACTCGACGGTGAACGGCCGCCCGCCGCGCGCGGCGACGTCCGCGCCGGTCAGCCGGGGCAGCTTGGGCGTGTGCTCCTCGGTGGACTCGCTCATCACCCGTACGGTGGCGCCGCCCGCGTCCACCAGCACCGAGTGGAACAGCCCGAAGAACCGCTGCGGCTGCCGCCCGGCCGGCCACGCCTCGGGCGGCGGCGGCAGGTCGCGCGGCGCGGCGGCCGCCACCAGTTGCCGGTCCACCCGCTCGACCAGGTATCCGCGCAACAGCCGCACGGCGAACAGGCCGGTCACCGTGATGGCGAGGGTGACCAGCAGCAGCGTGGCCGAGACCAGGCGCAGCCAGAGCGGGGCGCGGGCGAGGTGCTTCCTCATATGCGCGGCGGGCGCAGGATGTAGCCGACCCCGCGCAGCGTGTGCAGGTACTTCCGGTCACCGGTGTCGATCTTGCGCCGCAGGTACGACACGTATGACTCGACCAGGCCCACGTCGGTGCGCCAGTCGCCGTTCCAGACGTGGTCGAGGATCTGCGTCTTGGACAGCACCCGGCCGACGTTCAGCATGAAGTAGCGCAGCAGCCGGAACTCCGTCGGCGACAGCCGCACCGGGACGCCGTCGCGCCAGACCTCGTGGCTCTCCTCGTCCAGCTCCAGGTCGGCGACGCTCAGCCGGTGGGGCGGCGGCGCGCCCCTGCGGGTCCTGCGCAGCACCGCCCGGATCCGCGCGATGACCTCCTCCAGGCTGAACGGCTTGGTCACGTAGTCCTCGCCGAGGCCGAGACCGGTGATCCGGTCCTCCGGCGTGTCCTTGGCGGTCACGAACAGCACCGGGACCCGGCGGCCGCGGGACCGCAGCCTTCCCGCGACCGCCAGGCCGTCGATGTCGGGCAGCATCACGTCGAGCATCACCAGGTCGGGCGTGCTCTCCTCGGCCACCCGCAGCGCCTCCCGCCCGTCGGCGGCGGTCAGCACCTCGAACCCGGCCATGCGCAGGCTGGCCGAGAACAGCTCCCTGATGTTGGGCTCGTCGTCGACCACCAGCAGCCTGGCCTCGGGCTGGTTCATCGCGGGCCCCCTCCCGGCGTGCCCTGGGCGCCCTGGGTGCCCTGGGTGCCCTGGGTGATGGCGGTCGCGGTGACCGAGCCGTCGCCGGACTGCTGACCGCGCACCACGACGGTGGTGCCGGCGGCCAGGTCGGCGACCTTGCCGGGCCTGGAGATCTGGACCGTGGTCTGGTCGCTGGTGGTGACCGTCACCGTGGCGCCGTCCATGGTTCTGACGTAGATCTTGTCGCCGTCGACCTTCTGGACGGTGCCGACCGTGCCGCCGCCCATGCGCTGCCCGAACCCGCCGTTCTGGGCACCGTTCTCGGCGCCGGAGCCGCGCTGGCCGTAGCCGCCGCCGGGGGACTGGCCGTCCGTACGCCGGAGCTGCGCGGCGGCCGGCGCGGCGTCGGACGTGCCGAACAGCTTGCCCGCCTGGATCCCGATGAGCACGCCGGCCACCAGCACCACCCCGGCGGCCAGTCCGAGCGTCAGCTTCGAGACGCCGCCGCGCGGCCGGACGGCGAGTTCCTCCCCCAGGTCGTCGGGGAAGGGCGAGGAGTCGAGCCGGTCCATGTCTTTCTCCTTACTCATGCCGCCCACTCGTGCCGCCTCACTCATGCCGCAGGGCCTGGATCGGCCGGAGCTTGGCCGCCCTGTTGGCGGGGTAACTGCCGAAGAACAGCCCGATCCCCACCGACACGCCGAGCGCCAGCGCGACGGACGACGGCACGAGGACCGGCTCGATGCCGGCCACGGTGAACCGGGCGCCGACGAAGGCCACCAGCACCCCGAGCAGCCCGCCGATCAGGCTGAGCAGGGTGGCCTCCATCAGGAACTGGCCCAGGATCGCGCTGCGCGGCGCGCCGATCGCCTTGCGGATGCCGATCTCCCGGGTCCGCTCGGTCACGGTGACCAGCATGATGTTGGTGATGCCGATCCCGCCCACCAGCAGCGAGATCGCCGCCACCGCCCCGAGCAGTACGGTGAACGTGCCGGTGGCCTCGCTCACCGTCTCCTGCAGGGTGGCCTGGTTGAGAATCCGGTAGTCGGGGTTGCCGTCGGTGATGCCGTGCCGCTGGTTCAGGACGGCGGTCACCTCCGACTGCGCCGCCGTGGTGGCCTCGGCCCCGGTGGCCTGCACGACGATCGAGTCCAGCGAGCCGAAACCGCTCAGGCTCTGCTGCACGGCGGGCAGCGGCGCCACGGCCACGTCGTCGGCGTCCTGCATGCCGGTGGAGCCGCTCTCCTTGAGCACCCCCACCACCGTGAACGGCACCCCGGACACGCTGACCTGCCGGCCGATCGGGTCCACCGCGCCGAACAGCTCCGCCACCACCGTCCGGCCGAGCACCACGACCTTCCTGGCGGCCAGCACGTCGTCGTTGAAGAAGTACGTGCCCTTGGCCACCGGCTTGTTCATGGCCTCGAAGTAGCTGGGGTAGGTGCCGACGAACTGCGCGATCGTGTGGCTGGCGGCGCCGTACGCGGCGGTGGCGGAGTTGGCGCCGACCACCGGCGAGACGGACCTGACCGACGGCGCGAGCGTCCGGTCGGTGAGCGCCTTGGCGTCGGCCAGGCTGAGCTGCCTGGCCTGCGTGCGCGGCCCGGTGTTGCCGCCGCCGCCCGGCGCGCGCCCGCCGAATCCGCCCCCGCCGCCGCCCCCGCCCGAGAAGGACGGGGAGATCGTCAGCGTGTTGGCGCCGAGGCGCTGGATGTTCTTCTGGATGCTCTGCGAGGAGCCCTCGCCGACCGCCACCAGCAGGATGACCGCGGCGACGCCGATGAGGATGCCCAGGGTGGTCAGGGCGCTGCGCATCTTGTTGGCCAGCAGGCCGCGCAGCGCGAAGCGGAGGATCTCAAGCTGGTTCACTGGCCGCCGTCCTCGGGGGTGGTCCGTCGACCGGCGCCTGGCGGCGGTCCTCCACGATCTCGCCGTCCACCAGCCGGATCACCCGTTTGGCGTGCGCGGCCACGTCGTCCTCGTGGGTGATGAGCACGATCGTGCGTCCGGACTCGCTCAGCCGGTCGAGGATCCGCAGCACGTCGCGGGTGGAGGCGGTGTCCAGGTTGCCGGTGGGCTCGTCGGGCCCCCCCCCCCCCGGGGGGGGGGGGGGCCCCCGCGCGCCCCCCCCCCCCCCCCCCCGGCCGGCCCGCCAAGGCAGATAAAAAACCCCAGATCCACCCAACAAA